>DJEI01000010.1 GCA_002431865.1 Lachnospiraceae bacterium UBA5902 | reverse complement strand
GATGCCTTTGCCATAACAGCCGCGAAATCAGCCGTTGCTGCATAAGAAATCGGCGCAAGCACCATATCATCCGTCTCATCAACCGCAAGTACCGTCTCCGGGAATACAAGTGCTGTTACCTTATGGTAAACACCGCCGCTTGCTGCATCCTGCATCTTGAGCATCCAGTCAAGCTCATACTTTGCTTCATCCAGAAGATCCGGTGTCTTGTTTCCGCTCTCTGGGATTCCCAGATCATCGGCAGTCTGACCATAATCCTCGTAAGCAAGGAAGAGATCCTGCACGGTCTTGGCACCAGACACAACATACCGTCCGTAATCACCGGCATCATGCCATCCACCAGATACATCAATCTTTGTTCCAGATGTATCTCCGTAAACAGTTGCTTCCTGCATATGACATGCCTCATGTGCGAAATCTCCGGCGATATCCTTTGTCACCTCTGTTCCGCAGCGCTGCTTGTATAACATCAGTACAACATCCTTATACACATCATCATACAGATCGTCCCCGATGGAGAACTCATATGACGCGCCGGATGGACTGGAAATAATCTTATAGGTACCCGGCGTCTTGAATTCTGTGAAATCACCATGCTTCACATTCGACTCTGCAGACTTATCATACGAAAGCTCTCCGTATGCACCGACAAACATTGTCTCTTCTGTCTCTGCATCTACGATTTTGAATTTCTCATCGTCCTTGGATGTCACGATCACCGTCTTTGTATCATCCGGCTTGTAACCAATCTGATTTACCTTTACCTGAATCGGCTGTGGTGCACCCACGATCTTCTCCGCATTTGAACTGTCCGTTACAAACAGTGAAATATTGTCGAAGTAAATTTTGTGTGCTTCCGTCACCTCAGTCTGTCCTTCCTGGGTTCCCATATTGACAACAAATCTTGGAGCCGGGTCGGAATTTTCTTCCATCGTAAACTCCTTTGTGATCGTCTGTGTCTCAGGTCCAACTGTGATGAAGTCACTCGCATAAGCATGGTAATCACCGCCGTTTACCTGTACACGCCACTGAATCACACGCTCAATATCACTTCTGACATCAAAGCTCATCGTATAGACACAGCCCTTTGCCATCGTGAATCCATCGTAGTAAATCTGGCAGCTGTGTTCAAGCGGTCCACTCTTTGTAATGTCACAGACCAGCTCACCATTTTCTGCAGACATTGTAAAATTACCGTTGTTCGTGTAGCTCGTGAAACCATCTGTACCATCATCAAATGTCACGCCGATCGCATCTGCACCCTCCACAGTCGTGAAACGGTCATCCTCCACAGCTTCCTGTTCGGTCGTTGTCCAGTCACCGTCATCCTCGATTGCATTCGACACCGTTGCATCTGTCACGGTTGCACTGCCACCGGACGTCTGCTCTGTCGTCGCCTTGTCTGTCTTTCCGCCACATGCACATAAAGAAAGTGCAAGTGCTGCCGCCGCAACAACCGCGGCTGTCTTCTTGAATTTTCTCATAAACCCTCCTATCGTTTTGTCCCTCTTTTTATAGTTTTACGAACAAAATTTCACAACCTCATCGTATGGCAATGCACCGCCGAATATATCCAGTGCACTTCCCACCGTCACATCAATGCGATCCTGTCCGCATTGCTTCAAGCTCTCTAAATCGTCAAAGCTTCCAACTCCGCCCGCATAGGTCATCGGCCGTCTGCCCCATGTGCCAAGCATGGTTGCAAGCTCCGTCTCAATGCCTGCCGCCTTGCCCTCGACATCCACTGCATGGATCAGATATTCGCTGCAGTATTCTGCCAGCTTGTCCAAAGTCTCTGGTGTAACAACTTCCTCGGTAAATTTCTGCCAGCGGTCAGTCACGATATAATACCTGCCATCCTTTTTCCGGCAGGACAAATCGAGCACCAGATGCTCCGTACCGATCAGGCCCGACAGCCGTTTCAGATTCTCATAATTGATTCTTCCATCCTTAAATACATAGGATGTCACGATTACCTGCCGTGCGCCCATATCCAGAAACTGCTCTGCATTGTCTGCGTTGATACCTCCGCCAATCTGCAGACCCTGTGGATATGCCGCAAGTGCAAGCTTCGCCTGTTCCAGATCTGTCTCATAGTAGGTGCTGCCAGCCGGATTCAGCAGGATAATATGTCCGCCGACCAGACCGCTTCGGCGATACAGGTCCGCATAGAAATCCGCCTTCAGCTCTGAAACAAAGTTATCCTTGGCAAAATCCGCTTCGTCCTTCAGGCTGCCGCCAACAATCTGCTTGACCGCGCCGTTATGTATGTCAATGCATGGTCGAAACCGCATAATACGCTCCTTTTACATCGACAAATTTGAAGTGGGGAAACATCTTCTCCACAATCATACATAGAACAATCATGAATACCCATAGAATGTATTGTAACCAAAAAAGTACTAAGTTCTTTCAAGGTTGCAAACATATCCTATGTCGTATTCATGATGTTCCATGATAATTTGCGAATATACGCTACCCAACCACTTCAAATTGCCGATTGTCTTCCTTTTCCTTAATATTTCTTCAGACTACACTTGGTTCTTATCGTACCATATTTCCCTACCTTGTTCAATATATTTTACTTTACGGACTAGGGTTTTTGCGGTATCATTTACCCAAGGTAAATTGAACGAACACCTGTAAAATAGTTTCGACGCATTTGCGAATCGTATGGCGATTTGTGCATATGTGTCTGCATCCACTTCGAATAATATAAATATGTTTGGAACTTAGAAGTTCTTGATGTTCTGTAAGTAATCAGCAATGTTTGAACACGACGTTCAAACAAGCCGTCGCTGAGACATGGATGTCGAATCGACGGCGGTTGCGTGCAGCATCTGCATGTGCATCAGAACATCTAGTACTTCTTAGTTACATACATGCTGATATATTATTGGAAGCGGATGCAGACATATCACAAAGCCCATCACGATTCGCAACTTCTGAAATGACTTTACAGGGGCAAGGAGAAATTATGTTAAATGATCTGAAGAAAGAAATCACGGATTGTTACATGTACGGCGAAATCATCTGCCAGCAGGGCTTTGGTCCAAAGACGGATATCTCCATGCACGACATGATCCGTTTCGATCTGTTGCAGTTTCTGGTGTATCTGACAGACAGCTCCGATGGCAGTCTGTACCCGGAAACACGCTTTTTACACGAATACCTTGGACAGTATTTCACATTGGAATCCCTGATGCGTTTCAAGCAGGACCGCACCGCTGCACCAGAATTTGCCACAACAATTCCACGTTCCCTGACTTATTTTGTGGAAGCTGACCAATCCGGACTTTCTGCCTGCACAACGAAGGGGTTCTCAAAGTCAAGGAATCTGTACAACCTGTATGTTGAACTCGGTCAGGCATACATTTCCTGCAATAACCGGACAACCGACGCAGAAGTCTCCGCGCTGACAGCCTATACCTGCATGATAGAGGAATATCTGCGCAAACTGAAGCTGTTTGAGCCGGGCGAGAATCCGGCATTGAAGAATCCACCGAAGCCTTCCACCCCTGCTGCCAACACACCTGATAAAAATGCATCGACCTCTCAGGCTGCTATGGCTGCTATGAAGGGCGCTGTCAACAAGCAGGAGGTTCCAGAGGAAGATATCAAATTAGATGACTTGCTGAACGAGTTAAACAATCTGACCGGACTTTCCGAAGTGAAGAAAGATATCAAATCGCTGATTAATCTGTTGAAGGTGAAGAAGCTTCGGGAAGAGCGCGGCATGAAACAGCCAGAAATGTCATTGCACATGGTATTTTCCGGGAATCCGGGAACTGGTAAGACAACCGTTGCCCGTCTGCTTGCCAAAATCTACAAATGTCTCGGCATCCTGCCGGGTGGTCAGTTGGTCGAGGTTGACCGTTCCAACTTAGTCGAAGGCTACGTCGGTCAGACTGCAATCAAGACAAAGGAAGTCGTAGAAAGCGCCTTAGGCGGTGTACTTTTCATCGACGAGGCTTACACGTTAACCGCGGGCAAAGATGGGAAGGATTTCGGGCAGGAAGCAGTAGATACCCTACTTAAAATGATGGAAGATAACCGTGATAATCTGATCGTAATCGTTGCCGGTTACACGGAACTGATGCAAGAATTCGTAGATTCCAATCCGGGACTCCGTTCGAGATTTAACAAATACATCAATTTCGAAGATTACAGCGGCGACGAGCTTTACGAGATCTTCTTATCCATGTGCAAGAAACAGGAATACGAACCAAACGCACAGGGAAAAGCATATGTGAAAGAGTTACTGAATATCTGGGCGAAATCCCACGACGAAAACTTTGCAAATGCAAGAGAAGTCCGAAACTATCTGGAGCGTTCCATCGCCAGACAGGCAAGCCGTATCGTCGAGCTTGACTCTGTCAGCGACAAACAATTAAAGACATTAACCAAGGGGGATTTAACGGAGGGATAATACCTGCGACCACAGGATTTCAAACAGATCCCGCTCCGTTCGTTCCACCTGTGCATCTACTGTGGCAGCTTCGCGCGCCTGTCTGACCGAATCCGGCAGGTCGTGATACTGCCATTTTGCATGAGCGGCATTTACGATCCGGTACCCATGCTCCCGCACACGCAGGCAAAAATCAAGCGCTGATAGCTCCGTCCGAAATTTATCCGAGAATCCACCCAGCTGTACAAATGCCATTTTCTTCACAAGCATGCAATGTGCTGGCACAATCACATATTCGCGGTTCATTCCATAGTACCGCATTGCTCCCGTCTCATCCTGCCGGATCTTCCGCCATTCTTTCCACTCGTCAAATTGTGGTAACCCACGATATGGATAACGGTATAAATTTTTTATTTCTTTCAGATCAACCGCCCGCTCTGTTTCTGCCTGCCATTTTTGAACCGGGGACTCATACGCCCCAGCGAATTCCAAACCCGCGCAATACAGCCGATCCCGGTCATCATAAACCGTCCCGGCTACAATTCCGACGTCATCACGCATAGCAATACCTAACATTTCACCGAGTGCTGTCGTATCGCCAATCTCCATATTTGCATCTAAAAATAAAAGGAAACTGCCGTTCACATGCAGGGTTCCAAGATTCCGGCATTCCGTGCTGCTTTTCCCCGGCTCCGCCTCCACCACAGCAATATTTCGTCTGCGGTTCTGCATCTGCTGGTAATATTTCTGCAGTTCTTCATCTGTCCGGTCTTCATCTACAATAATAATCTCAAAATTACTGTACCGTGTTTTCTCGTAAAACGGTCCCAGCATCCGTTCCATCAATGCGCGATTTGTATGCCCGGTTATGATCATCGACACGAGCGGATTGCCCGGCGTATCGTATTTTACCTCATATACACTTCGCTGATCAGTCATCATGACACGTGCCAGCAAATGTTCACGCGCCACATGTGCCTCTAACGCTTCTTTTCCTGCCAGATTTTCCTGTGCATGCTTTGCCTCCCGCTCCGAGGAAGTCCTATCATGAATCCGTTTGTGATACAACACACGCGGAATATGACAGATCTCCCGGCTGCCTTCACAACAGCGCAGAATCATATCATACCCCTGCGCACCGTCATACAAACTATGAAAACCTCCGTCCGCCAGCATAAGCGCACGCCGTGCCACAAACAAATGGGAAATATAGTTATACGCACGCAGCAAATCGATATCGAATTCCGTCTTGAAACGCGGTTCGAGATAATGACTTCCGTTTTCTACCATACGGTCTTCATCGGAATAAACCACATCATAGCGTTCTCTCTGCAAAGCATCCACCACCCAATACAGGGCATCCTCCGTCAGAACATCGTCATGATCCAGTAATGCAACATACTCTCCCTTTGCCGCCTGCAGCGCCTGATTACTGTTCCCGGAAATTCCAAGATTTTCATCCATTTTTATGTACTGGATTCGTGGTTCGTTCTCCATATACTGTCGGATAATGCGTTCCGTCTCCAGACTATATACCTTCTCCAACACCGTCAACTCACCATCCTCAGATACCCGCGCATCAAGAACCGGCGGTTCTCCTTTCGCCTGACTACCATCGACCAGACACAGCTCCCAGTTCGCATATGTCTGATGCAGCACCGATTCCAGCATCGCACGTAAAGAAAGCTCCGGTGTCATATACACCGGAACTACAATACTTATGCAAGGGCAGTACGAAAACACCCGCTCCCGCTGTGTTGCAAGGGCTTCCTCATCTGCCTCCAATGATTCCTTAAAAAAGCGGTCATATGCCAGATCCAGCCCCGTTACCATCGAACGCGCCTTGGAAAGCGCCTCCGGGATTGCAGTCGAACGAATATGCTCAAAGCCTTTTTTAATTGTATCTGCATTCAGATCAGAAAATCGAAACTTCATCGCCACTGCCTCCCCTCATTTGTTTAATCACAAAATTGCTGCACACGCTACACACGTATCGAAAAATCTGCTGCATCCAAAGCAAGGTTCACATTATAATATGGATCTCCGTCTGCCAGAATTTCAGGCCATCTTTTTGCGAAAAGAGCCACTTCCTGACTGAATCGATTCTGTTTCTCCGGCGTATCTTCCAAACCTCTCGATTTCGATTCATAGTGATACAGCATCGCCTGCGGCACATAGACAACCAGCTTTCCTGTCTGACGCACCTTCATACAGAAGTCCACATCGTTAAATGCAACCCGGAACTTTGCTTCCAGCCCACCGACTTCATCAAACACTTTCTTCTTTACCATCATGCATGCTGCCGTTACTGCGCTATAATCACAGGCAACCATTGTTCTTGACTGATATAATCCCTCGTCCTCATTCAATGTAACGAATGCATGTCCGGCAATTCCGCCAAATCCAACAATGACACCGGCATGCTGGATCGTATTGTCCTCATAATATAATCTTGCTCCAACAATTCCCACATCCTCGCGCTGACAATATCCAAGCATTTGCTCCAGACAATCATCATTTATCATTTCTGTATCATTGTTTAACAACAAAATGTAATCGCCCTTTGCGTGCTCTACACCAAAATTATTGATCAGAGAATAATTGAACTCGTCTGGCCAATACAACACAGTTACATTCTCACGTTTTTCTAATTCCTTGTAATAAGAGAATGTTTCCTCTTTCTCACTGTTGTTCTCTACAATAATATACTCAAAATTCCGATAAGTAGAACGTTCATCAATCGCCTTCATGCACTTTTTCAGATCATCAATATGATCCTTATTGGGAATTATGATCGACAACAGCGGTTCGCCCTTTACCGGATAGCTCACGCGATAAAATCCTAAGTTTTCTGCATCCTCCACAATACCGTCAAGTCCCACTCGTTTTAAATGTGCTTCAATCGCCCGTTTTCCGGCTTCAAACGCATAGATTTTGGATTCCGGTATCTCCGCCGTCGACACTGTGTGCGCTCTCCAATGATACAACACGCGTGGAATATGATAAATACCATTTGCCTGTTCCACGCACCGGAAAATAAAATCATAATCCTGTGCACCATTAAATTCCGAACGGAACAAGCCAACTTTATCTACCAATGCCTTATCTGCCACAAACATATGACAGATATAATTGTTACAACGAAGCAGATCAATATTGAAATCCGGCTTGAAATTCGGAGCAAAATACTTTCTTCCTGTCTCGTCAATCTTATCTTCGTCTGTGTAAATTACCTGAACTTTCTGCTTGTTCAATACCTTCGCACATTCAAACAGAGCATCCTCCGCAAACAGATCGTCATGATCTCCAAGCACAATGTAATCACCAGCTGCCAGTTCGTATGCCTGATTCGTATTTTCAGATATCCCCAATGGTCCCGCCTGTCCCGCAATAAATTTTATCCGTGAGTCTTTTGCTTCATATGGTTCCATCCATTTTTTTAACCGCGTAGAATCCTTGCTTCCATCTGAGAAACAAAGTTCCCAGTTCTCATATGTCTGTGCCTGTACAGATTCAATCAGATCCTTCAAAAATGTCTCATTGCTCTCATACAACGGAACCAGAATGCTGAACTTTGGACTGTATGCAAATTTCGTTGCTCGTTGTTCCGCTCTCTCGTTATCTGTCAGAAATTTCTTACGTGCCCATTTATTATAATCTTTGTGTTTAAATGGTGTGCCAATCCGCAAATGGCGTTTGATCTTCGCACAGGTATTCCGTACACCAAACGTTTTCGTATTATTGTATACACGCAGTAAATTCACATGCAATGTATTAAACGCCTTTCCACTCAATGGCTCTCCCAGTCTGTGAAGCTGTTCCTTATGTTCACTTTTTCCTGCCTGTAACAGAATTGTCAGATCCCGATCGCCCCACGCAAGAGGAAGTTTCATGGAAAAGCCAATTTTTCTCGGCTGTTCGCATTCCGAGAAACAACGCATGGCATCTGACCGGATATACCATTCCGGCATATTTTCCGGCAACTGTAATTCTTCTCCCGTTTGCCGGTCATACAAACGAATTTTCACATCTTCATAATCAATCGCCCATCCACGGATAACAAAAGAGCCCGCTTCCTCTTTCACCATATCCACGGAACAGTTGATATCCTTCAACGCCTTAATTATATTCTTTGCTTTTCCTTTGCATAAAACACTTGTTGTCCCCTGCTTCGTCTCTGCTCTGAGATAAAACACATCTTTTTCTTTTAATTTCAGCGGAATCGTGACACACGCCGTAAGCACTCTGGAAAATGTCTTTCCATTGCTTTGATGCTGCTGAAATGCAGGTGCCTGCATCACTGTATACTCACTGGGCAATATGGTCTCTGCACCGTTTCGAACAATAATTGCTGTTATATCTTTGTCTTCCACAAACTCGGCTGTGCAGTATCCGGTCACTACAATCTGCCGTGCTGCTGTCACACCTTTTCTCAATTCTTTAAACAGATACTCCTGATTCATAGGTCTCTCCTGTCATCCTGTTTTTTCATAATTACATACTTATTATGAATATATCACATATACCGATAATTTCACACAAAAATCTTCCGATTTCCACTATATTTTTCTTTTCATTTCGTGTATAATAAATATGTTATAAGGTTTACCATTACGAATACCATTCTTATATCAATCTTTCAGTAATTAACCATACCTTATAACGCACGAAGAGGAACCAGCATCACCAGTTCCTCTTTTTTGTATATCCAACTACTCCAAAAATCAGCCTTTATCTTTACGCAGTTATGCTCTTCTACGTTTCCAGACAGCCGGACAGAACAGCAACAGCATCGGGAAGATCTCCAGTCTTCCTGCCAGCATGTCGAACATCAGAATGTATTTTGTGAAGTCTGTAAAATGTCCAAAATTCGCCATCGGTCCGACCATCGAAAGTCCTGGTCCGATATTGTTAAATGTCGCAGCCACCGCGGTGAAGTTCGTCACCAGATCCTTGTTCTCGATCGACACAAGCAGCACAGACACCGCAAAGATAACCATATATGTCATGAAATAGACATTCGTCGCACGCAGCGTCTCATGCTCGAGCGGCTTTCCCTCGACCTTGATCTTTTTGACGGAACGCGGATGCAGATAGGAAATAATCTCCTTAATAAACGATTTGATCGCAATGATAAATCGTGACACCTTGATACCACCGCCCGTACTTCCGGCACAAGCTCCGACAAACATCAGGATCACAAGAATCGTCCGCGATGTCTCCGGCCACAGATCAAAGTTCGTGCTCGCAAATCCCGTCGTTGTAATGATACTTGCTACCTGGAAGAATGCATGCCGCACACCATCTGCTGGTGCATACAATGCAAAATTCTGCAGGTTGATGAAGATAAAGACTGCCGACGCAATCACGATGATAAAATAAACCCGCACCTCTTCAAACTTCAGCGCATCCCGCAGCTTTCCGGTCAGAATCAGGAAATAAAATCCGAAATTCACACCGAACAGCAACATGAAGATCGTAACGACCCACTGATTGTATGGACTGACACTGACAAATCCGTCGTTCCAGATCGCGAAACCTCCGGTTCCGGCTGTACCAAACGCTGTCGTCAACGCATCAAACAGATTCATCCGTCCAAGCAATAAGAAAATCACTTCGATCACGGTCAGCGCAAAGTAAATAATATACAGATATTTCGCTGTCTGGCGCACCTTCGGCACGAGTTTACCAACTGAAGGTCCCGGGCTTTCCGCCTTCATCAGATTCATATGACTTCCGCCAGCCATCGGCACGATTGCAAGCAGGAATACAAGAACGCCCATACCCCCTATCCAGTGGCTGAAGCTTCGCCAGAAGAGACTTCCTTTCGTCAGTCCTTCCACATCCGATACAACCGTCGCACCTGTTGTCGTGAATCCGGAAATCATCTCGAACAGTGCATCTGCAAAATGTGGAATATCACCGTTGATGACAAACGGCAGGCATCCGATCACAGACATCAGAATCCACGAAAGCGCCACCGTCACGAAGCCTTCCCGCAGATAAAACCGCATGTTCTTTGGTTTCCGCAAAATAATTGCTGAACCTGCAGCCGCACTGCCAAGTGCCACCCACAAAAAAGCAAAGCCGCCTTGCTCTCCATAGATCGCAGACACGATCCCCGGGAGAGCCAAAAATGCTGCCTCAATTTCCATGATCCAGCCTAATATATAAATAACTACAGAGTAATTCATAATTTATCTCCCACCAGACATTCGCCTTACTGCCACTTCAAAATATCACTGACATCCGTAAAGCCTGTGTGTGTTGTAACAACGACCACATAATCTCCCTCGCAGATCACATCCTGACCACGTGGGATGATAACCTTTCCATTCCGGTTCAGGCAGGCAAGCAGAAGGTTGTCCTTTAACTTCAACTCCATGATTGGTTTTCCAATGACCGGCGAATCCTTCTCAACCTTAAACTCCAGTGCCTCCGCCCGGTTATCAAAAATATGATATAACGTCTCGATATTGCTTCCAACCGAATTCTGCATCGCACGGATATACGCCAGAATCTTCTCAGCTGTGATATAACGCGGATATACGATACTTCCGATATCCAGTCCATCGAGCACATCGCTAAAGGTACTCCGGTTAATCTTGGTAATTACCTTCGTATCGGAACATTTTCTGGCAAATAATGTAAGCAGAATATTCTCCTCGTCGAGGCCGGTCAGCGGTACGAATGATTCTGTACTCTCGATGCCCTCCTCACGAAGCAGATCTTCATCGGAGCCATCGCCATGCAGGATCAGTGCCTTTGGAAGTAATACACTTAACTCCTCACACCGCTTCTCATCCATCTCCATAATCTTGACCTCCACGCCAGTCGAAGTCAACTGCTTTCCAAGATAATACGAGGTCTTTCCACCTCCGATGATCATGCAGTTTTTGACCTTATGTGTATCTACGCCAATCTTTTTGAAGAAATCCATGCTGTTTGTCGGTGTCGCCAGAAATGTCACGGCATCGCCGCCGCGCATGATAAAGGAACCATCCGGGATGATCAGGTTTCCATCCCGCTCGACACCACACACCAGCATATCACTGTTTAACTCATGCATTGCTGAAATCGGCTTATCATGCAGCAGATTCTCCTTCGGAATCTTGAACTTGACAAGCTCTGCATGTCCACGTGCAAAGGAGTTGATCTCCAGTGCGGATGGCAGGCGCAGCAGGCGCGCGATCTCGCGTGCGGTCTCTAACTCCGGATTGATGATCAGCGAAAGTCCAAGCTGGTTTCGAAGATACGAAAGCTCCATACTATAATCCGGGTTCCGGACACGCGCGATGGTTGCACAGTCACCGACCTTTTTCGCGATCGTACAACTGAGCAGATTCAGCTCATCACTTTCTGTCACGGCGATCAGAACATCCGCGTCCTGAATTCCCGCCTCAATCTGAATACTGTAGCTTGCACCATTTCCGGTAAATCCCATAACGTCGTAGTCTTCCGTAATCCGCTGAACAACCTCGTTCTTCTGATCAATTACGGTAATATCATGGGATTCCTTGCTTAGCTTCTCTACCAGCGTGCCTCCAACTTTTCCGCATCCAACAATAATAATGTTCAAGCCCTGTTCTTTTTTCTGCGTTTTCTTTGAAGATTTCATATCCTTAATTCTTACACTCCCCGTATGTTCGCAATTCTTTATTAGCATTAAAATTGAAACTTTATTGTACCATGCCGCCTGACGGCTCCATGTTTTTTCGTATTATGCCGGCTTGTGCAAGCACAGCCGGCACAATGCTCATTTTATCATATTTACATCAGTACTACAAGGGAATGTCACGCGGAAACGCGTTCCAAAATCCGGTCTGGTCAGCACATCGATCTGTCCATCGTGCGCATCCACGATCCATTTTGCAATGGATAGTCCAAGTCCCGATCCGCCCGTCTCACTGTTGCGTGCCTCGTCTGAACGATAAAACCGCTCGAAAATATGCACGACCTCGGATGCCTGCATGCCGATACCTTCATCCTGCACCTGATAATAGACACCCTGTTCTGAACGCCCAACTGTGAAATGGATCGTATCGCCGTTGTCCGAATACTTCGCCGCATTCTGCACAAAAATTCGGATCGATTGTTTCAACATGGCAACGTCCCCGCGCACCATACAGCCCGGGCAAGCCGCAAACTCATACGGATGCGTGTCGTCAATCATCATCGATTCCTCGTACACCTCCTGCACAAGATCATTTAAGTCCACTTCCACCGGCTTCAATGTATTGCGTCCACTGTCACCGCGCGCCAAAAACAGCAACTGTTCGATCAGATCCTTCATATGATCGGACTCATTCTTCAGTGCTTCGATCGACTCATTTAATACTGCCTCATCTTCTTTGCCCCAGCGGTCGAGCATATTTACATAGCCCTGAATCACAGAGATCGGCGTCCGCAGCTCATGCGATGCATCCGACACGAACCGTGCCTGCTGCCGCTTGCTCTCCTGCATCCGCGCGAGCAGATTATTCAGTGCCACCTCAATGCTCTGCAAATCCTTATCCCCAGTCGATATCCGTATATCATTCGCATCGACAGAAACATTCGAGATTGCCTGTTCCAGATGCTCCAGATTCACCTCATC
>DJEI01000082.1 GCA_002431865.1 Lachnospiraceae bacterium UBA5902 | reverse complement strand
TTTCCAGGGGAGCCCCTTCAGCCTCTTGGGTACTTCTCCAAATAGCTGAATAAGTTACTATCTTAAATTACCTCTGCGGGATAATTCCCGACCGGAGAGGGTGGGATTCGAACCCACGCGCCCTTGCGGACAAACGGTTTTCAAGACCGCCTCGTTATGACCACTTCGATACCTCTCCATGTTTTAATTTTTTTCAATTAAAAATCGCTGTTTGTATCAGCGACTTTGTTATCTTATCAAAAAGTCCTATACTTGTCAACAGATTTTTTGAATTTTTTTCAAAGTTTTTTCGACAAAGATTTCTGCGATTGCCATATCCTCCGGTGTGGTGATTTTGATGTTTTCATACGCACCTTCCACCACCTTGCAGCGCACCCCTGCATATTGTTCTACGAGCATCGTATCATCTGTTATATTGTGGGAGTCACCATTTCTTTTCGCCTCGTACATTGTCTCATAAGCACGGCGGAGCAAGGGCACCTGAAATGTCTGCGGCGTCTGAATCTGATATACAAATCTTCGTTCCGGTGTCTGCACGCCATAGTGATCTGCATCCACAATCTTGATCGTATCCTTTGCAGGGACGCCAACCGTACAGGCTCCACATTCTCTTGCACACGCAATCGAAGCCGATATCATTTCTGCAGTCACAAGCGGACGCGCGCCATCATGGATCAGCACAACATCGCTTTCTCCCTCTGTATCAATCGCAGATAATCCCTGATAAACGGAATCATAGCGTTCTTTTCCGCCGATGCAGATATCCTGAACCTTTGTAAACTGATACCGTTCCACCAGTTCTTTCCGGCAATGTTCTACAAATTCTTCCTTTGTCACAAGCACAATCGCATCAACTTCCGGATGCACATTAAATGCATGCAACGAATAATACAGCACCTCATGCCCTGCGACTTTCAAAAATTGTTTTGCCTTTTCACTTTTCATACGGCTGCCAACCCCTGCCGCAAGCACGATTGCTGTTACCATTATCTGCATTCCCCAATCTTTAAGTTCGGTATTGCATTCAGATCCAGTCCATCACGGATACCTGCCATATAATTATGATAGCCCGCTACGCCAATCATTGCCGCATTGTCTGTACAGAAGATTGGTGATGGATAATAAAACTGCAAGCCCTGTTCGGATGTCACACGCTGCATATTCTCCCGAAGCGAGCTGTTGGATGCCACACCACCAGCTAACGCCAGCTTCTTACAGCCATACGCTTTTGCGGCACGCACCGAATTATCGGTCAGCACATCCACAACCGCCTGCTGGAACGAAGCAGCTACATCAGCCCGGTTGATTTCCTGATGCTTCATCTCACACCCATTCAGATAATTCAACACTGCAGATTTCAAGCCACTGAAAGAAAAATCATATGGCGCATCTTCCATAAACGCACGTGGAAAATGAATTGCCTCTTTATTCCCCTCTTTGGCAAGCTTATCAATCTTTGGTCCGCCCGGATATCCAAGCCCGATTGCGCGCGCGACCTTGTCAAATGCCTCGCCCGCCGCATCATCTCTTGTCCGTCCTACGATCTCAAACGTCGTATAGTCCTTCACATACACCAGATGGGAATGTCCACCGGAAGCTACCATACACATAAACGGCGGTTCCAGATCCGGATGCTCAATATAATTTGCCGCAATGTGTCCCTCGATATGATGCACGCCCACAAGCGATTTCTTCTTTGCATACGCAACCGCTTTTGCCGCGCTCACGCCAACCAAAAGCGCACCAACCAGACCCGGTCCATATGTCACTGCCACGGCATCGATATCGTCCCATGTCACCTGTGCTTCCTCGATTGCCGCGCGGATCACCTGATTGACCTTCTCCACATGCTTCCGTGATGCAATTTCCGGCACTACGCCGCCATACAGCTTGTGCAGCTCAATCTGCGAATAGATAATATTTGATTTTACTTCTCTTCCATCGACAACAATCGCCGCTGCCGTCTCATCACAGGATGATTCAATTGAAAGTATCGTTGTACTCATAGTAATTCCTCTTTTTCTTGTTGCCACACATTCATGCAGCCATTCTCGTTCTATATGGTTATGCAATCATCAAAACGCATAATTTTTTCCGCTTCTCATTCCACTGTTTGCGTCGTCGCAGAACCGCTCGGTAACTGGGATTCTGTCCAGCCATAGATTTTCCACCGGTCATTTTCCTTTACCATCGCATACTGACGGTAAAAATAGCCCAGATTGTCGCCGGTGTTGATCGTAATACACACTTCCAGCGACGCCATATCTTTTCCATCTTTCGTGAAGTACTGTACCTGGCTCGCTTCCGGCAGTTCACACATCTTATATGTGTAGCCCTGCTCCTTTACCGCCTCGATGTCCTTCTGCAGATTCGCCAGACTGTCACTCTCCGGATTCGCCACAAGCAGATCCGTACAATATAGCTGCCGCACCTTTTTATTCATGGCATCCAGCTCATCGTCCGCCAGCTTCTGTCCATAAAACGCCTTAAAATAGCGGTTATGCAGTTTCGCCACATCCCGCGGGGTCTTCGGATATTCCGCTGCCATATCATATTCCATCAACGCTTCCACTTCCGTCTTCTGCGATGTGCTTCGCTGAATCGAAGAGCGGTTGCTCAGATGATTGAAGTACCACAGCACCAGCACGACAAGCAGCACCGCTATGATAATGCCTTTGATTGTCACTTCTTTTTTCTTATTTTTCGCCATACAGCATCAATCCTCTTCAAAATTCAAAACCTTTTCTGTACGATCCTTCGCGATATATGCCTGCGGGAATATCGACTGTATCATCGCCTCGAATTCCTTCGGGCGATTTGTTGCCGGACTGTAATGTGTCAGCCACATTTCATGTACCTGAGCTTCCTTTGCAAGCTCCGCAGCCTCCCGCATCATCATATGCTTATGCTCTTTCGCCTTCGAAAGCTTCTCCTCCTCGCCATACATGCCCTCGCAGATAAATAAGTCTGCATCTTTTGCACACTCTGCGATCGCATCGACCGGTCTGGTATCGGTACAATACGTGACCTTCAGGCCCTTACGCGGCTTTCCCATAACCATATCGCCTGTATAAATATTTCCTTCGTAATCGACAGTCTCGCCCCTTTGCAGCAGGCTCCAATACTGTACCGGAAGCCCTAACTCTCTGGCACGTAAAGCATCAAACTTACCCGCACGGTCTAGTTCGATATTATACCCATAACAGATTACGCGATGATTGACACGGAATGCCCGAATCCGCAAGCCACAGATCTCGATGACTTCCTCCGGCTGCTCCAGCTCAATGAATTTGATTTCAAACGGAAGCTCCGGTGCAATGATCCGAAGTGAATTGACTACGCGTTCCAGTCCTTTCGGTCCGATCATCGTCAAAGGTTCTGTCCGCTCGGCATTTCCCATCGTCAGAAGCATACCCGGAAGTCCACTGATATGATCCGCATGAAAATGTGTGATACAGATCACATCAATTGGCTTGAAGCTCCAGCCCTGCAAACGTATTTGATTCTGCGTACCCTCACCGCAATCAATCAGGATACTGCTTCCGTTGTACCGCACCATCAGCGAAGTCAACGCTCTGTACGGAAGCGGCAGCATGCCGCCTGTTCCAAGCAAACATAACTCTAACATTCTATTCTCCGTTTTCTGTAAATACTATCTCATAGATATCTGCATCCTCGTCCGGATGCTTATAATAATTCTTCCGGCAGGCAAGCAGATGATACCCGTTCTTCTCATATAGATGCTTTGCTGCATCGTTCCCATGCCGTACTTCCAGCAGACCACGTATAGCAATCGTCTGCACATAGGCAAGATATGTCTCCATCAGCATCTGCCCGATGCCATCCTTCCGGCATTCCGGGTTGACTGCAATACGCAATAATTCCGTCTCATCTCCAAGTATATTTGCAAGCAGATACCCACAAGATATACCCGCATCATCCTCTGCAAGCCACAAATGATCATAGCTTTGTGCAAGAGAATCCGCAATCATCGCTTCCGTCCATGCATCGGCGAACGATTTTCCTTCCATCTGAGCCACTTCACGCGCAGCAATCTGCCAATCGTGTCTTTTCGCCTGTCCAGATATCACCTGAGCATTTTCCACTGCTCGCACTGGCAGGATCTCTGATTTCTCTTCACACTTTTCCGTTATGCATTCTGCAATTCCACAGTTATAATAAACAATCTTCAACTTTTACGCCTGTCCTTCTGCCGCAAGCTTCTCTTCGCGTTCCCGTTCTGCCTGCGATTTGCGCAGATATATTGGAATCAGATCATCTGCTGGCTCCTGCCATCCCTGCTTGAAATACTCTGCACCAAGGCTTGCAACCGCTGACGCTCGCTGGCGGTTCAAGTGTGCCGGTGCAAACGCATACGGCACCTGCATGCATTCCGCAAGTACAGATGCGTAAACGGGACAGCCGTCTCCAAGGAAGATCACTTCTCGTCCCATCGCATTTAACTTCTCCGCGAGCGCCCGGATATCCATGGCAGACTGATCCAGAAGTACCTGCATACCATCCTTCGTAAATTCGTAAATACCGGTATAAACCTGACTTCTTCTTGCATCCATGATCGGGCAGATCAGCTTATCGCTGCCCCACAGATTATATGCAAGCCCGTGGCAGGTTGGCACCGAGACAACTGGTTTCTCAAGTGCAAGCCCAAGTCCCTTCACGGTTGCCGCACCGATCCGGAGTCCCGTGAAAGAACCCGGTCCTGCCGCAACTGCAATCGCATCAATCGTATTTAAGTCTAACTCTGTCATCTTCACGATCTCATCCAACATCGGAAGCAGCGTCTGTGAATGTGTCTTCTTATAATTTACTGAATATTCTGCTACCAGCAGGTCATCCTCGACAAGTGCCACACTTGCCACCATACCGGAGCTGTCAACACCTAGGATTCTCATTTCAAAATCTCCTCAACTGTAATCGTTCGATAGTCGAACCCTTTTTCGACGTCTTTTTTTATCGTCACTTTCTTATACTGCGGCGGCAATATATCGTAGATCAGTTCCGCCCACTCGATCAGGCAGACGCCATCGCCGTCAATCGCTTCATAATAGCCGATCTCATCCATCTCATCGTCACTGCCAATCCGGTAAACGTCAAAATGATAAAACGGCATACGTCCTTCGTCATATTCCTTTAATATTGTAAATGTCGGGCTGCTGATCGGCTCCGTCACGCCAAGTCCTGCACCAAATCCCTGTGAGAATACCGTCTTGCCACAGCCGAGATCACCATATAAGCAATACACTTCGCCCGGCTTCGCCTGTTCCGCAAGTGCCTTGCCGATTGCGAAGGTTTCCTCTGCGCTGAAACTTTCTTTCTTAAATACCTTTTCCACTTTGATACCTCTTCAAACTTCTGCTGACTCTCGGCTTATATCCCGCTGTAAAATTCACAACCGAAGCCAGAATCTTACCCTTGTCGTCGCCCAGCTGGTCGAGTGGGATCACAAATGCATGCATGCGGTTCGTGTAGACGGCAAGCATATATTTCGTCATAAGCAGGCGGTACACGCCCTTCCACTCGAGATCCATATGTTCTTCGCCCTGCGACACGCCGATTCCATCATCGCCAAATGTATAAACGAGCGGCTGTTTGTACGATGGGCTTGTCTTCAACTGCTTGAATGTCTTGAACGCAAGCGAGAGCGGATTGATCACGGTAAACATCAAAGCCACGATAATGAATATCGCTTTCTGTCTGCCTGATGTCGTGTTCCAGCCGATCACAAGCATCACGATCGCGCCAAAGCTCAACACCAGTCCTAAAATTCCGCTCATGCTTCGATAGTTCGTATTCATTACATAACTAAACAATGCCGGAAATGTCATATTTACACTTTTTGTCTTTGCTTCTGTCATAATTTCCTCCGGTCTGATCTTTATAATTCAAACTCAATCTTCTTGTGCTTATTCTCGTACTCCGTGTATTTGACACCTGCCATCTCGAACATCTTCTTCGATGCCATCGTGCTGTCCGAATCTGCATATTTATCAGACATATAGATCACTTCTTTGATTCCCGACTGGATGATTGCCTTCGCGCATTCGTTGCACGGGAACAACGTTACATAGCAGCGGGAACCGCGCAATGTACCGCCACCACGGTAATTCAAAATTGCATTTAATTCCGCATGGCAGACGAAGAAATATTTGCTCGCCATGCCTTCTCCTTCCCGGTCCCACGGCATCTCATCGTCGTTACATC
This sequence comes from Lachnospiraceae bacterium UBA5902, assembly GCA_002431865.1. Taxonomy (GTDB): domain Bacteria; phylum Bacillota; class Clostridia; order Lachnospirales; family Lachnospiraceae; genus Coprococcus_C. The sequence goes on along the minus strand of DJEI01000082.1, from coordinate 6,058 downwards.
CGGACGGCATACCATTATAGCCTACGGTTAAGATTCGATTATCCTGATCCACGATGCAGGCGCCTACCTGTGTATTCGGATCCTTGCTGCGGTTCGCAGACATAATCGCAATCCCCATAAAATACTGATCCCATGTAATATAATCACTACGTTTCATAAACTGCCACCTCATTTCCTCAGAAATCAAATGCACATCATTACATACAGAGTTACATGCACGAGCTGTCTCCATGCGAAGGCGCAAACTGAAAAACAGCTGCATCACCACATGGCAATGCAACTGTATTCTATCATATTTATTTTTGTTTGTCACTTTATTATAATGCAGTGCGGATGCGCATAATCATGTCGACCTGCTTGCTCTTCTTCTCAAATGCGCCTTCCGTCATCTTCTCTGTCAGGAATGCATATTCGCCGCTCACATCCGGAAGTGTCACATACTCAACCTCGCCGAAGACCTTCCCGATCGTCTCCCTGGATGTTGTATCTGCCACGCGGACGAAGAACCGGCATGCAAAGTTTGCTCTGTCGCCAAGTTCCACCTTGTCCTGCTCCCAGATTGTCATGATGTTTGTACCCTGATGTTTCACAGCGTCAACGACATCGGCTACAACTGCACTTGCAGTTGGAAGCTTACCGGCGCCCTTGCCATAGAACATTGTTTCGCCGAGCATATTTCCGTTCACAAAAATGCCGTTAAATACGCCATTGACATGTCCTAACGGATGATCGCTGTCGATCATGAATGGCGCTACCATCGAATAGATCTTGCCATCATCCTCCCACTTGCTTGTACCGAGTAGCTTGATGCTTGCATGCAATGCCTTCGCATATTCGATATCTGTCTTTGTGATCTTTGTGATACCTTCTGTATAAATATCCTGATAATCCACCTGCTTGCCTAACGCAAGTGATGTCAGAATTGCAATCTTACGGCAGGCGTCATAGCCTTCTACGTCAGCTTCCGGATTACGCTCTGCATAGCCCTTCTCCTGTGCACGCTTCAGCACTTCCTCGAAAGACTTGCCCTCGTCTGTCATCTTTGACAGAATATAGTTTGTTGTACCATTTAATATACCAGTGATCTCTGTGATCTCATCTGCAGTCAGAGACTGGTTCAACGGACGAATGATCGGAATACCACCGCCAACACTTGCCTCAAACAGGAAGTTTACATTGTTCGCCTTTGCGATTGCCAGAAGCTCTGCACCATGTGCTGCCACCAACTCTTTGTTGGAAGTGCAGACACTCTTCCCTGCCTCTAATGCCCGCTTCGTAAAATCATACGCCGGCTTAATGCCTCCCATTACCTCTACGATAATCTTCACTTCCGGATCGTTTACGATTACATTGTAATCATGCACAAGCACTTTTTCAACCGGATCACCGGGGAAATCTCTCAAATCAAGGACATACTTGATATTTACCTCCTGTCCGGCACGCTTGTTGATACTTGCGTGATTTTTGTTGATTACCTCTACTACTCCGGAACCTACTGTACCGTAGCCAAGCACTGCAATGTTAATCATTTTCCGCTCATCTCCTTTTCTAATGCGTTTTCAATCTGTCCAAATTCATGATCGGACATCAATGTGTCAACCGCGATGCTGATCACGATTTCCTCCTGATCGGATTCCGGCAGCTTCAGTTTTACAACATCCTCTAAATATCCGGTTTCCTCTGTATGTACAACCATCGGAATCTGTTTAATGTCCTCTTCCTCTACATTTACAATTCCGAGCACGGTGTCCACCTCAATCGCCAGCTTCATACCGTGTGTCTCTGTGATCAAAAGCTGCGTCTCTGCCGCATCTTCCGGCATTCCAAACAACTGTTTCAGGCTGAACACCGGAATCACCTCATTTCTCAGACGAATAATTCCCTTGATGCATGCAGGTCCCATCGGCACGGGTACCACATGATACACATACTCTATGCCATTGATCTTCGTCAGCTTCATGCTGTATTTCTGATCATTTAATCGAAACACAATGTACTTCGTCACTGCCATGCACATTCCTCCTTATTTCGTAGGACGGATTATACCGTCTCTTCCTTCGTATTAATCCATTTCAAATACGCACTGATAAATCCATCAATGTCTCCGTCTAATACCGCCTGTGCATTACTGCATTCAAAACCGGTTCTTGTATCCTTCACCATCGTATACGGCTGTAAAACATAGTTTCGTATCTGGCTTCCCCAGCCATTATCGGTCACTTCCCCGCGAATACCGGCAAGCTTTGCTTTGTTTTCTTCTTCCTTCATCATAAAGAGCTTCGCTGTCAGCATCTTCATCGCGGTATCCTTGTTGCTGTGCTGGGACCGCTCATTCTGACATTGTACCACAATTCCCGTCGGAATATGTGTGATACGGATTGCCGAACTCGTCTTGTTAATATGCTGCCCGCCCGCACCACTCGAACGATACGTATCAATCCGCAGATCATCCGGATTGATTTCCACATGGATGCTGTCATCCAATTCCGGCATGACATCCACAGCTGCAAAGCTGGTCTGCCGCTTACCTGCCGCATTAAACGGTGAAATACGCACCAGGCGGTGCACACCCTTCTCGGATTTCAGATATCCATATGCGTGTAAGCCATTTACCTGAAATGTCACAGATTTGATACCTGCTTCCTCTCCTTCCAGATAATCCAACACCTCCACAGAGAAGCCCTTCTTCTCTGCAAAGCGCGTATACATACGATATAACATCTGCGCCCAATCGCACGCCTCTGTACCGCCAACGCCCGCGTGAATCGTCACAATTGCATTGTTGGCATCATATTCTTCTGAAAGCAACGTATCTATACGGAACTCCTCGAATTTTTCTTCAAAAGAGGCAAGCTCATTTCCAATCTCTTCGACAAGACTTGCATCATTTTCTTCCTCTGCCATCTCGATCAGAGTACCAATATCTTCATACTGGGTTGAAAGAGCCTCAAACTCCTCGATCGTGTCTTTCAGATTCTTTAATTCCTTCATCACCTGCTGGCTATGTTCTACATCATCCCAGAACCCTGGCTGTTCAAGCATCGGTTCTAACTGTTTTATGCGTAACTGTTTGCCAGCGATGTCAAAGTGAATCCCTCACTTCCGCAAGTGGAGTTTTATATTCATTCAGAGTAAAGCGAAACTGATCTAACTCTATCACTTCCGTCACCACCTTCCGTAATTAACCAATAAACTTCTTCTCGGAGTCGGACGCCATAATATAATTTTACGCAGACGCGCTCCCGCTCAGTTCAGCACGTAGTGGTACTAAATTCGCGATAAGAAGCAATCGCTTATTAAGTACCAACGTGCTTCAATGGTCTGCTTAATAATTATATTATGGCATCCAACTCCATTTACAATTATTCCTAAACTATATTTTATATTTATTATCAAACACAATTACGTGTGTTTTAAACGCACCTTACAGGTTTCTGCCACAGCACATCTTGTATTTCTTGCCGCTGCCGCAAGGACACGGATCGTTACGTCCAATCTTCGCACTCTCACGGCGGACCGGTCCCTTCTTCACAGAATCGTCCTTGTTTGTTCCTGTTACCTTGGCAACCTCTTCACGCTCTACCTTCTGCTCAATCTTCACATGGAGCAGCATTCGAACCGTATCCTCACGGATGGATGCTGTCATCTCATTGAACATATCGAAACCGGCAAACTTGTACTCAACAACCGGATCCTTGCTGCCATATGCCTGCAAGGTAATACCCTGGCGAAGCTGTGTCATGTCGTCCAAATGAGCCATCCATTTCTTATCGATGACTTTTAACAGTACAACACGCTCAATCTCACGGAAATGCTCTGGCTCCGGGAACTCCGCTTCCTTCGCTTCGTATACCTTGGCTGCTTCTTCCTTGATTCTCTGTTTGAACTTATCCAGCTTGCCAGACTTCTTCTCTTCCTCTGTCAGTTCGATTGGCGCCATTGGAATGATCGGAATCAGAAGCTGGTTCAGCTCGCCAATCTGCCACTCACTTGGAGCAAGATCAGCTGAACATGTCTTATCAATATAATTCTCAACCGTATCCTGAATAAACTTGAAGATGACATCACGCATATTCTCTCCATCCAGTACACGGCGACGTTCTGCGTAGATAACTTCACGCTGGTCGTTGTTGACCTGATCGTATTCCATCAGATTCTTACGGATCGCAAAGTTGTTGCTCTCGATCTTCATCTGCGCTTTCTCTACGAACTTGGAGATTGTCTTATGCTGGATCTCTTCGCCCTCTGGAATCTTCAGTGCATCGTAAACCGCTTTTACCTTCTCGGAACCGAACAGACGCATCAGATCGTCGTCCAGAGAAAGATAAAACTTGGATTCACCCGGATCACCCTGACGTCCGGCACGACCACGCAGCTGATTATCGATTCGACGGGACTCATGACGCTCTGTACCGATGATCTTCAGACCACCGAGTTCTGCCACGCCCTCGCCAAGCTTGATATCGGTACCACGGCCAGCCATGTTTGTTGCAATCGTAACTGCACCACGCTGTCCGGCATCGGCAACGATTTCAGCCTCCAACTCATGGAACTTTGCATTCAATACCTTGTGCTGGATGCCACGCTTTGTAAGCATACGGCTCAGTTCTTCAGATGCATCAATCGTGATTGTACCAACCAGTACCGGCTGTCCTTTCTCATGTGCTTCCACAACCGCCTGTACGATTGCATTCAGTTTTTCTTTCTTTGTCTTAAATATAGAATCGTGATGATCAATACGCTGTACCGGCAGGTTTGTCGGAACAACAACAACGTCCATGCCGTAGATCTCACGGAACTCTTCTTCCTCAGTCAGAGCAGTACCTGTCATACCTGCCTTCTTCTTATACTTGTTGAAGAAATTCTGGAAAGTAATCGTTGCCAGTGTACGGCTCTCGCGTTTTACCTTTACATTTTCCTTTGCTTCAATCGCCTGATGCAGACCATCTGAAAAACGGCGTCCCGGCATGATACGTCCTGTAAACTCGTCAACGATCAAAACCTCGTCATCCTTTACGACATAATCTTTATCACGGAACATGAGGGCATGTGCACGCAATGCCATGATCATGTTGTGCTGGATATCAATATTCTCTGCATCGGAGAAGTTGTCGATATGGAAGAACTGCTCGACTTCCTTGACTCCCTGTGCAGTCAGAACAACCTGCTTGTCCTTCTCATCAACCAGGTAATCTCCATCTTCCTCGATCTCTGTACCCATGATGGCATCAAGCTTGCTGATCTCCATTGAAGCAGTACCACGCTTCATACGGCGTGCCAGATAATCACACATCTTATACAAGTCGGTAGACTTTCCGCTCTGTCCGGAAATAATCAATGGTGTACGTGCCTCATCAATAAGTACGGAATCGACCTCATCGACGATTGCATAATGCAGATCACGCTGCACAAGCTGTTCCTTGTAAATAACCATATTATCACGCAGGTAATCAAAGCCAAGCTCGTTATTTGTAACATATGTAATATCACAGTTATATGCCGCACGTCTTGCATCGTTCTTATCGCTGTTCAAGATCACACCTACCGTCAGTCCGAGGAATTCGTGCACCTTTCCCATCCACTCTGCATCACGCTTTGCCAGATAGTCATTGACAGTTACGATATGAACGCCCTTTCCTTCGAGCGCATTCAAATATGCAGGAAGTGTAGAAACCAATGTCTTACCTTCACCAGTACGCATCTCCGGGATACGTCCCTGATGCAACAGGATACCACCGATCAGCTGCACGCGGTAATGCTTCATATGAAGAACACGGTCCGCTGCCTCACGGACAACGGCAAATGCTTCCGGAAGCAGATCGTCCAATGTCTCGCCCTTTTCAAGACGTTCCTTGAATTCCGGAGTCTTTGCCTTCAGCTCTTCATCACTTAACGCCTGCATCGTCGAATCCAGCGCTTCAATCTTATCTACAATCGGATATATTTTCTTCAGCTCTTTATCGCTATGTGTACCAAATACTTTTTCAAATAAGCTCATTTCTTACCTCCCTGAGCGTAACTCATTCTAATACCACAACTTGTAATATAACATTAAATG
>DJEI01000041.1:3058-5328 GCA_002431865.1 Lachnospiraceae bacterium UBA5902 | reverse complement strand
GATTGTGCAGGATGGACAGATTCGTGTCTATGACCCGAACTTCACATACAACAGAGGAACATGGGCATTTGGTATTACCTATGGAACACCGGGTACATGGAGATACATTGATTACCAGAGATTGAATTAAATTATACATATAAAGGAGTAAAATCATGAGAAAAATCAAGACAATGGCAGGACTGTTTGTACTTGCCTGTGCATTATTGACTGGTTGTGGAAAGAAGGAAGAGGCAACTACAACAGAGGTAACAACGACAGAAGCAACCACAGAAGCGACGACCACAGAGGCGACGACAGAAGCAACCCCGAGCGATGCAGAGGAAGAGCTTCCAACGATTGGAACAGAGTCCGCAGATGCCGTTAAAGTAAAGCTTACAAATAAGACAGGCAAAGACATTACTGGTGTTGCAGTGAAAAATATGGACAGCGAAGCGTGGTCAGACAATTTGCTGGCAGATGAAGATTCGTTTACCGATAAGGAAAAGAGATATCTGTATTATACACCGGATGCTTCCGAAGAGAACAGTACAGAGTCTGAAGAGGGAGAGATTCTTACATATGCAGGCTATGACATTCAGCTTACGTTTGCCGATGAGACAACAATGACTCTGCATGCACTCAGCTTGGAGGATATCAAAGAGGGCGAGATCCTGATCGCAGACGATGTGTGTTATGTAAGCTATGAAAGTATAGCAACTGGCGAGACGCTGGACACAAAGGATGCAGAACTTGCAGTAAAGGAGCAGGAAGAAGCGGAAGCGCAGGCGGCGGCAGAAGCAGCGGCTGCAGCGGCGGCTGCACAGCAGGCGACAGAAGCTCCGGCAGCTGGTGGCGATGACGAATGTCTGGGTGATGGACTTACCTACTAATAAAGAAAAAAGGGATGTGCAGTAACATCCCTTTTTTGCGTTGATTTGGGAGAAGAGGAATGGCGATAACATCAAATTTATTTATATTATTTGTCCTCGGTTCTTTGGTACTTTATTACATCTGTCCAAAGAAATTCCAGTGGGCAATGCTGCTTTTCATCAGCTACGCATATTACACGTATGCGAGTGTTCCGGCATTGGCATTTATACTATGCTCGACCTTAAGTACCTATGCATGTGGCAGATGGATTGAGAAACTACAGAAGGACGGCAAGACAGGAAAATGTGCATTGATGCTTGCAATGTTGCTCAATCTTGGCATCCTTGGCGTGCTGAAATATACGAACTTTGTAATTACGAACATCAATGCGGTGGCACACCAGCATTTTTCTATGGTGAATTTTATTCTGCCACTTGGAATTTCGTATTATACATTTCAGACGATCGGATATCTGCTGGATGTGTACTGGAAGCGGATTCCGGCAGAACATCATGTTGGAAAATACGCGCTGTTCGTAGCGTTCTTCCCACAACTGCTGCAGGGACCGATCGGACGGTACAAGACACTTGCAAATCAGTTGTTTGAAGGACATGCGTGGTCGTTCCACAATATAAAATACGGATTGGAACGAATCTTATGGGGCTTTTTCAAGAAGATGGTGCTTGCGGACTGGGCAGCGGTTTATTGTGATGCAATCTTTGGGGATCCACACAAATACGCGGGCGCAGCAGCGTTTGGCGTGTTGCTCTATACGGTAGAATTGTATGGAAACTTCGCTGGAGGTATCGATGTCATGCTTGGTGTGGCAAATATGTTCGGTGTGAATTTGGATGAGAACTTCAAACGTCCGTTTTTTGCAACATCCATTACGGATTTCTGGCACCGCTGGCATATTACACTTGGAACATGGATGAAAGACTATGTATTTTATCCGTTGACACTTTCCAAGTTCATGATGAAAGTTGGAAATGGCAGCCGGAAAGCATTCGGCAAGAAAATCGGACGGAATGTTCCGGTTGCAATCACGAATCTGATTGTATTTTTCATTGTTGGTATCTGGCATGGACCGACATGGAATAACATTGGATGGGGCTTATATAACGGTGCGATTATCGCACTGTCAGGATTTCTGGCAGGCAGCATCCGCACATGGAAGAAGGAACTGCATATCAATGATAAAGCGTTTGGGTATCGCGTTTTTATGATGCTCCGTACCTTTGTCCTGATGAATCTAAGCTGGTATTTTGACTGCGTAGATTCCGTGAAGACGGCTTGGTATATGATCGTGCAGAGTGTCACGAACTTCCATCCATCTACATTGCTCACGATTTCATCTGGCAAGCTAGGTGTGGCATTTACGCCATATGCACTTTTGATCCTTGGCGTTGGATGTGTGA
>DJEI01000041.1:0-3013 GCA_002431865.1 Lachnospiraceae bacterium UBA5902 | reverse complement strand
GATTTTGTTTGTGGTAAGCGTGATACAGGAGCGGGGCGTGAAGATGCGGGATGCCCTGTCGAAACTGCCGTTTTATGTGCAGTTTGCGATTTTTGCAGTGCTTTTGATCTGCATCGGATTACTCAGCCCAATGGCTGTGGCAAGGGGGTTCATCTATGCGCAATTTTAGAAAAATAATTCGAGTCATCGTATGTGTGATTTTGACCTTTGCAATCTTGTTTGGGCTAGATTACATGTTATATCCATGTACATTTATACGAAATGATATCCACGCAGTTACAAGTGAACAGCGGGATGTGATCATCATGGGAACCTCAAACGGCAAGATGGGACTGGACCCGGACAGCATGCTGGAGGGAACTGGATTGACTGGACACAACCTCTGTGTGGGTGGTGAATATCCAATCGACTGCTACTATATGATGAAACTGATTCTGGAGAAGCAGAATCCCAAGGTGCTGGTTTTTGAATTAGATCCGGGTTATATCACTACTAAAAAGGTAGAAGGAAACAATTACCTGTTGTTTTATCATGAGTTCCCGGTTTCGTATGCAAAATTATCTTACTTTATGGCGGCAATGCCGGAATGCGATTTCCGTACAGCGCTGTTCCCTTCATATGAATATTCCCTGCAATACGAGATATCTCATATGAGTGATACTGTTCGCAGAAAATCAACCGGGGATTATGGTGCGTCTTATTTCAAGGGGACGGCACAGGAATATCATGAGAATGGATTTATCGAGAAATATCCGGTGGATGTGTCGAAATTTCCAGCATATACGCCAGAACAGTTCTCGGAGGAAGCAGTCTATCAGGAAAATATGGAATACATGGACAAACTGATTGCTCTCTGTAAGGAACATAATGTGACATTTGTTGCGACGACAATGCCGATTCCCGCAACGACCTTGTCAGAAAACTGGGATAGCTTTGAAAAGGCAGATCAATACTTCGGTGACTATTTTGAGGCACAGGGCGTTCCATATTACAATTTCAACATGAAATATTATTCTGCATATTCCCATGACGCGTCGATGTATGTCGATTACGATGGACATATGAACGGCGACAGCGCCAGAGCATTCTCGGAGCTGTTCGGCGAGATGGTGATACAGAAGGAATTAAAATAAAAATGAATGGAGGATACAAAGCGATGGAGAAGTTGATTGAGATTTTAGAGCAGTTAGTACCGGGAGAAGAGTTTGAGGGCAGAAGCAATCTGGTAACAGATGGTGTGCTGGATTCGTTTGCAATCTTAAGCTTGATCTCAGAGATCTCTTATGAGATGGGCGTAGATATCCCGGTCAGCGATGTGGTACCGGAGAATTTTGATTCGGTTGATGCAATCATGGCAGTGATCGAGAAGCACAGAAAGTAGTAAAGCAAAAGGAGAAAACAATGATACAGTGTGTATTGGAATATCTGGAGCGAAACGCGAAGTTTCATCCGGAGAAAGAAGCGTTTGAAGATGGCGAAAAGGTTTATACTTATGCGCAGATCCGAGGACTCGCCCAAAAAGTAGGGTATTTGCTGGCAGAAGAAATGCAGTCCATGCGAGATCCGATCGCCGTTTTTATGGATAAAAATATTGACAGCATTGCATGTTTTTTTGGAACACTTTACAGCGGCAATTTTTACTGCCCACTTGACAGCCAGATGCCAGTAGAACGAATTTCTACGATTATGGGTGTGCTGCAGCCGAAGATCGTGCTTACCGATCTGGCACACAAGGAGCAGGCGGAAGGCTTTGCGGCAGGTGCGAAGGTTGTTGTACTCGAAGATGCGCAGAAGGTAAGTGATGCACAGGCAGATTCCGTCTGTGCGTGGGAAGCACTTACGATCATGGATCCATTGTATGTGCTTTTTACAAGTGGTTCAACGGGCGTGCCGAAGGGCGTGCTGGTGGGACAGCAGGTGATTGTGAATTATCTGGACTGGCTCGACAAGGAATTTTGCTATGACTCGGATGATGTATTTGGCAATCAGGCACCGCTTTATTTCGATGTATCAATGCATGATGTCTATGGTGCGCTTTACTTCTGCGCGAAAATGGTGATTATCCCACAGAAGCTGTTTGCGTTCCCGGTCAAACTGATCGAGTATATGAATGAGAAAAAGATTTCAACCTTCCTCTGGGTGCCTTCCGCAATGGGAATCGTTGCAACACTCAAGACCTTTGATGCGGTAAAACCAGAATATCTGAAGCATGCCATGTTTGCGGGAGAGGTGCTTCCACGGAAACAGCTTGACTACTGGGCGGAGAATCTTCCGGATGTCGTATATGCGAACCTGTACGGACCGACGGAAACATTTGTCTGTACCGGATATGTGCGGACAGGTAAGGAGCCAGAGGGACAGCCGCTTCCAATCGGCAAGGCGCTTATAAATACGCAGGCACTGGTGCTTGATGAGAATGGAAAAGTAGTTGCGAAGGGTGAGACCGGCGAGCTTTGTATGCGCGGCTGCTGTGTGGCACTTGGATATTATCACAATCCAGAGAAGACCGTAGCGTCCTTTACCCAGAATCCAACGCACGACCGTTACCCAGACCGTATCTATCATACCGGTGATTTGGTATATTATGATGAGAATGATGATCTGATCTATGTATCGCGGAAAGATTTCCAGATCAAGCATATGGGCTACCGGATCGAACTTGGCGAGATCGAGACAGCGGCGTACCAGATCGAAGAAGTGCGTGATTGTGCGTGCACCTACAATATGGAACGAAAGAAAATCATTCTCTATTACGATGGAACACAGATGGATAAAAAGGAAATGCTTGCGAAGCTTTCTGAGCGGATTCCACAGTATATGCTGCCAAACCGGATGGTTTATCTGGAGCAGATGCCACATAATGCAAATGGTAAGATCGACCGTAAGGCGTTGGCACAGTTATAATATAGTAAATAAATGTAGCAATTGTTTATCGGATAAAATGCTGGTAAGCGATTGCTTTTACTATATAAATTCCTTGCGTTACCTATCATTTAATGTTATATTACAAGTT
>DJEI01000081.1:19356-20517 GCA_002431865.1 Lachnospiraceae bacterium UBA5902 | reverse complement strand
AGTCAAAAAGTGCTATTGAGAATGTTATAATACAGATTGACGATTAGAAAATAAATGGATATACTAAAAATAAGAATGGGGGTGAGTATATGCCGAACAAGATTAAGGACTTATTAGAGTTATACAAAGAAGAGATTGATAAACTAGGACGAGAGCATTTGGTAAAAATAATTTTGTATGGATCATATGCTCGTGGAGATTTTCATCAGGATTCGGATATAGATATTATGATTCTTGTGAATGACTCGGATGATAGCTTGGTTGAATATGAAAATAAGGTGGATGATTTAACCTATGATTTTAATTGTAAATATGGAACGGAAATTATGCCAATTGTAAAAAATATAGACCAGTTTGAATATTGGAAAAATGCATATATGTTTTACAAGAATGTGGATCGGGAGGGGGTTACGATCTAATGGATAAAGATACAGGAAGTTACGAAGATATAGCACGGAATAAGTTGGCACAAGCTATTGATGATTTGGAATCAGCAGATATTTTATTGGGTGCAGATAATATAGAGCTGCAAATAATAGAGCATATTATGCAGTATTCCATGCAATTGATGCAGTTTTATCTATGGAACCAGTTGCATTCAAAAAACACAAGGATGTGATTGCATATTTTAATAAGAACTATGTAAATAAAGATGTTTTTTCAAGAGATATAGGAAGAAAAATATCCAAGCTGGAAATTATTCGCCATAAAAGTGATTATGATGATTTCTACATTGCCAGCAAATTAGATACAGTAAATCAAGTTACTATTGCAAAAGAGATTATTGGAGAAATAAAAACATATTTGAATATGGAGTAGTGTTCGAAACATATTTTCTATGTGGTAAAAAGAATTGCCGTCGGTTCTTTTGCGGAGTCGGCGGCAATGTATTGTGAAAATTCAGAAATGTAACATAGATAAAAGACAGAAAATAGAAGTTGTTAATTCCGAAACTGCACGAAGCGAAGCTTGGGGAACAAGCAGAGCGGGAACCCGCATTTGACCTTGGAGAAGAAGGGAGAATAAGTGACAGTTTCGGTCTTTTTGATTTCGTGGAATGTGTGATTTTTAGTGCCGTTGAAATCTGCTAGCAGTATACAATATTTGCTGCGGGAATGGGGGAATATTTACTGAACTAGCGAAATTCCTGACTGAACTTCA
>DJEI01000081.1:8463-19263 GCA_002431865.1 Lachnospiraceae bacterium UBA5902 | reverse complement strand
ACGGTGGCATTTTTTATGTCCAAAACATGTTATTCTATATCCGGTAAGTTATGAATTCGGACAGAATGATTGCACGATCGCCATGAGTACAATCAATCCGAATACAACGAGGATGTCTAACACAACCACACCCAATATGCGTGTTGATTTCTTCTCATGCTGACACAACGGCATGAGTCTTCGCACGTTGAGATAGTCGAAGATGGAAGCTACGATAAAAAGCATCATGATGAGCACGAATACACGCTCTATCCACAGTGCTGCACCGAAGGTATTCTTTACCTTCATGGATAAACTAAACCATGCCAGAAATATATAGGTGAGCAAAGCAACCGCCATCTTCCAAGGCGTTTTGGAACGGAAACCGGGAGGGGTAAATTGCATATGGTTTGCGGAAGTAACGGAATCGTTCTGTGTTTGAGCATTTGAACGATTGGAAGACAGACCGGATAAATCTCCGGTGGAGGTTTGACCGGCATGTGCATAAGGAAAGATTCCCCCATTTGCCAACAACGCCTGACGCAATTCACCGATGCTTTGATACCGTTCCGCCGGATTCATCTGTGTACATTTAGCAGTAACAGCATCAATATATGGATTCTGGCAATGCGATGCTTCCGCCATTTCCTTCAGAAGAATCCCCATAGAATAAATATCTGTCTGCGGGGAAGATTGTCCAAATCCGTATTGCTCCGGGGCGGCATAGCCCTGTGTGCCAAGCAGGATTGTATCAGAATCTTTCGCTGCTGTATGGTATTTGGCAGCGTTGAAATCAAGCAGCACAGCGCGGTTATAAGTCGTAATGATAACATTCGATGGTTTCACATCCCGGTGGATGATAGCCGGATTATGCTGATGTAACTGTTCGAGGATTGCGCACAGGTCAAGCATATATTGAAGCATCTCGTTCGGCGATATATCTGCATGGCGGATCTTATCCTGCAGGGATGTTCCGGAGATATATTCTTCGATGACAGTAAGCAGTCCCGCCTCTTCGTAATAGTTTATGATCCGCGGTGTACCTGCGATAGGATTGCGGTATAACTCGGCATAGACGGCGAGGTTATAGACATCAAGCACTTTTTTGATGGCAATCTTTTTTGTCTCCTGGTGCTGAACTAAGTATACATGATGCGGTTCATTTATGGCGGCTATTGGTTTATAATACGAAATAGCGAGACGCTGATCGAGATCCATATGCGTATATCCTTTCTATAGAGCAGGGTTTCTGATTATACTTCGTCAATCAATTATCCATGCTGTTTGGTGCAACTTTGGTAATCGGTAGTCTGATGGATTTATTATAACAGATTGGAGGATGAAATGAAGGAGAAAAATACAAAGGAATTAAATGAAGTCTTAGGCAAGACACATCTTTCGGACTTTGAGAAATATTGCGCGGAGAATAAAGAAAGTGTAACGGATAATCCCGAAGCATTTTCTATCTATGTGAAGAATCTGTTGCAGGAAAAGAAGCTCACCCAGCAGTATGTGTTCCTGCAGGCAGACATTCCAGAGAGGTATGGCTATAAGCTGCTGTCCGGGGAGAAGCGTACGCGGCAGAGGGATGTGATTCTGCGGATCTGCTATGCGGCGAAATTCAGTCTGGCGGAGACGCAGCGTGCACTCAGGAAATACGAAATGCCGGAATTATACGCGAAGGTTCCAAGAGATGCACTCCTAATGATTGCGTTCAATGAGCGGCCGGGAAGTATTTTAGACGTGAATGATCTGCTCAATCAAAAAGGCTTGCAGCCGCTTCGGACAAGCGGAGTGCAGGATTAGAGGATAAATTTGCCACTGCTACGGGGGCAACGAAGCCGGATGATTTATGGGATAATACTTGTGGGGATACAAAAGAAGAAAATGTCATAAACGAAGAGAATCGTTAGGATGTTTTCGATAAACTGCCACCGGCAATGCGCGGGGCAATACCACAAGAAAAGGAGGAAGAGATTCATGAAAACTTGGAAATTAGTGTCCGGCATTTTATCCATGATCTTGTTTGTCATCGTTACATTTCAGTCATGTGCAGCGGGAGTTTCTAATTCGCTGCAAGCAAATGGCGAGACATCAGGTTCCGCAGGCATACTGGTAGCAATTCTGATGCTTGCAGGTGGAATCGTATCGGTTGCGACGAGAAACGCTGAGAAAAAGGGCGGAAATATTGCTTTGATCGTTCTGTTCGGTCTGGCTGCACTGGTAGGATTTACCGGTTTCGGAAGCTTCTCAGATCTTGCAATCTGGGCAGGCTGGTGTCTGATCAATGCGATACTTGCAGTTGTTGCAATCGTAACAAAGAAGTAATTACATAGAACGTACAGGAGAAATAGTGTTTGAAGGCATCCGCATTTGCGGGTGTCTTTTTTATAGAAAGTATATTTTCAAATTCAGCGAAATATGGTACAGTTCCGTTAGAAAATACGAAAAGAGGAACGATTATGACACGACAAACAGGCAGACCGGCCGATGAATCAGGCAGGCTGGAAAAGGAAATACGAACTTATGATTTTTTGGATGCGAACCATGTATGGTATGAGCGGATTGACCATGAGGCAGCGATGACGATGGAAGTCTGCGAGGAGATCGACAAGGCATTGGAGGCGACAATCTGCAAGAATCTATTTCTGTGCAACCGGCAGGAGACGAACTTCTATCTGCTGATGTTACCGGGACATAAGAAGTTCAAGACGAAGGATATTTCGAAGCAGCTTGGCGTAGCCAGACTTTCCTTCGCGAAGGATGCCTACATGGAAGAATACTTGGATATTACACCGGGTTCTGTGAGTGTACTGGGGTTGATGAATGACAAGGAAAAGCATATACAGCTTCTGATGGATAAGGATCTGGTGCAGGATGAATATGTGGGCTGTCATCCATGTATCAATACGAGCAGTCTGCGCCTGAAGATGGACGATCTGCTGCATGTGCTGCTTCCGGCGATGCACCATGAGCCGATTTTCGTGACGGTGGAGAATGAAGAAATTACAGAGAGCAAATAGTTGGGAGCGTACCTATCGTTTTTGTGCAGGATTTAATAACATAAAGGTAGCTTTGGCTGCCTTTCATTTTATATAGATTTAACATAGAATTTATGTGATACAGATAGATTTCGATCAATAAAACATGTATCATCCATCCTATACATATTACCGATGGAAGAACGAGATGCATAGACTGAAATAAGAACATACATAGCGCGAGAAAGGGATTCCGATTGTAAGGAATCCCTTTTTCTGTATAATGAAAGGACACAACGCATGCAGACCATTGACGTGATCAATCAATTAAATCAATTACATGAGAAATATAAGGGATATATAAGGAAATGTATTGTGACGGTAGTTGTCGATATTATGAAAGGCGTTATCATTTTTCCGATATTTATATTGCTTCGATTGCGCAGATTGGACACCACAATCATTAATATCATTTTGTTTATGATTCTTGGATATTTTGTAAAACAGTGTTTTTCATGTAAAAGACAATATGCAAGAATCTATAAGGAGAAATTTGTGCTGTCGGTTATGAATCAGACATTTTCTGATGTGCGGGTTGACTGGAACCATGGATTTACAAAAGAACAGGTCAGCCAGATGGGAATCGTGGAGATGGGGGATGATTTTAAATCAGACATGCATGTGTGGGCGAGTTATCAGGGAGTAAAGTTTGAACAGTCCTATGTTATTATAACGTGTACGGATTCGGACGGGGATGTGAAATCTCATTTAGGGGGACACATCTTTATGGTGGATACACAGAAGAAGGATATAGCATCTGTGAACATTGTTTCAAAAACATTTCAACAGCCTGCAAAATATAAAAAGTCTATGTATGAAGATGTGCAGATGGAGAGTGTGGATTTTAATGAACGGTTTGATGTACGGACGTGTGTGACACGTTCTGCCGATGCATTTTATGCATTGACGCCACAGGTGATGGAGCATCTGGTCACATTACAGAAACGAAGAAAAATGATATCAGCCTGTTTTGTTTGCGGGAAATTATATATAGCCTGTTGGTCAATGAAAAATATATTTGATGGAAATATCCGGAAACCGCTTGTCTATACAGACGAAATGAACAAGATACGGGATGAATTCCAGGATGTAAAAGAAATCGTGGAACTGGTCTCATAAATAGTTCCTGCAGGTTATGTGTAATTTTGTAAAATATATAGCTATTTTGACAAATTCATGATACACTCAAACTAACTTAACGGAGGGGGTGGACGCGTGGATACAATGCAGATTGTGAATCAGCTCGATGGACTGCACAGGAAGTACAGACAAGCGATGTATTTATTTGCAGCTCCGATCGTATTATTGATGATAGGCTATATAGGTGCACCGGGCATGGGCAGTCTGGCTGGCTCGATGATGATGGGGGCGATGTTAGCAGCAGCGGGCTGCATATTTTACGCATCCGGCAGGATGTCGAAGATCAACAAGGAATATCAGATGCTCTACAAGAATGCATTTGTCGTTTCAATATTGAATAAGACATTTTCCGATGTTCAGGTGAACTGGGAAAGTGGATTTACGATACAGAATGTCGAGCAGATGGGACTGTTGAAGCTTGGAAACTGTTTTGATTCCGAAGATCTGATCCACGGAGCCTATGAAGGCGTCTCGTTTGATCAGTCGGATGTCACAATCAAGAATGTGACGGGCAGCGGAAAGAACCGGCATACGACGACTTATTTTAAAGGACGGATATTCGTGTTTGATTTGCAGAAATCAAATATACGTTCTGTTGGAATCCAGTCGAAGGATTTCCAGTATTATGGAAATCTGAATGGCTTTCATCATGAGGATGTGAAGCTGGAGAGCGAATCGTTCAACCGGGAATTCAAGGTGATGGCAGCCTATCCGGTTGATGCGTTTTATGTACTGACTCCACAGACGATGGAATGTGTGACAGATCTGCATCGGCGTGCAGGAAATGTAGCCCTGCGTTATCTGGGTAACAAGCTGTATGTCGCAGTGAATACCGCAGGAAATGCATTTGACGGCGATATCAAGAAGCCGTTTGTCTATGTGGATGAAATCAACAAGATCAAGGGCGACTGTGCCGTGATCATAGACATCATAAACCGGTTGCGAATCGGGGATGTACAATAGAAAATACAGGTGTGCGCCTGTGGTAAGAGGAGAGGAGAATTATTATGTCAGCAGGAACAATCATTACAATTATTTTAGTGGTTTTGGTATGTATCGTGTTGTGGTACATTTCCGTGTCAAACGGAATCAAGAAATCACAGCTCAAGGTGGAGGAAGCAGAGTCCGGAATTGATGTGGCACTCACGAAGCGTTACGATGTACTTACGAAGATGCTTGATGTTGTAAAGGGATATCAGGCACATGAGAAGACTGTTCTGACCGAGCTTGTCAAGCTTAGAAGCGGCATGACAATGGCAGAGAAAAATGCAGCCAATCAGAAGATGGAGCAGCTCACGAAGGATATTAACATTCTTGCAGAGAATTATCCGGAGTTAAAATCCAGCAACAACTTCATGGAGCTGCAGAAGACAATCGCTGATGTGGAAGAGCATTTGCAGGCAGCCCGCAGACTGTACAATGCAAATGTCAATACTTACAATGCAAAACTGGTTGTATTCCCAAGCAGCATTGTAGCGAACAACATGCATGCGGAAAAGAAGCCATTCTTCGAAGCAGAGGAAGCAAAGCGCCAGGACGTGAAGATGAACTTCTAGGCAATCGGGATTCGGATTTCGGTCACAAATTTGTCCGGATCATTTGTCAGACCATTATCGATTAAAGTAATTTCTCTGGAGAACCCCGTGATCTCCAGAGAATTTTTATTTATAAAAGAAAGTAATTTCCGGTAGTAAGCAGGCGCTTCGGTATGGCTGCCGCGGAACCGGATCGATACGCAGCGCTGTGCCAGAAACTCATCGACCTGACCATTGTAGGAATCTTCGTTATCCAGTATCAGAAATGAAAGCTCATATTGACTGAAATTCCCGGCTTCCATCTGCTCTTTAGATATCCCAACACCAACTTTGCCCAGAAATACAAGAATTTCCGGCTGGTTTTCCTGAAATTTCCGGATGGGATATTCCAGATCGAGATAGTTGTTTGGCTTCATGAGACTATGCATTTGAACGATCCGGCATGCCGGGGCTGTTTCGATTTTGATCTCGTCCAGAGTAGAGGCCGCAGAATCCCGCAGATGTTCAAGACGGTGATCAATCTTTCTTGCAATCAGCTGCAGTTCCTTTTGCTTTTGTTCGATCATGCGTTTTTGTTCAACCAGTTTTTCTTCTATAATATCCGTGTCCCGGTTCTGCAGGAAATCTGCAATCTCCGAGAGCGGCATATCCAGCACGCGCAGATAGCCGATCGTATTCAGAACCTCAAACTGACGGATGCTATAATAGCGATAGCCAGTTTCCGTGTCGATATATTCCGGCTGGAGCAATCCTGCCTGTTCATAGTGGCGCAGAGTTCCTGTGCTCAAATGAAACATATTTGCAACTTCACCGATTTTATATAATTTCTTTTCGTCCATATGAAACTCCCATAATTAATATGGTGGATGACTGCGAATCTATCCGCCATATATAAAGATTTATACCTGTTGTAATTTCCCGTGCTTCTTCATCCATATAAATGCGCTCACACAGATAATAACCGAAAGAGTTGATCCGGCAGGGGCTGCAAGTCCCATCGGGAACAGAGTATCCGCGAAGAACTTCGATGCAAGATACGAACCCGGCACACGCAGGCAGATGATCGCGATCATGTTGTGAATGAATCCGATATAGGATTTGCCATATGCACAGTAATATCCGCTGAAGCAGAAATGGATACCGGCTAAAGCACAGTCGATGATGTAACCGCGCAGATACTGGGTGCCAAGCACGACAACCGCGGCGTCCTTTGTGAAGATGCCAACGATACCTGCGGCAATCACTTCCACAATCAAAGCTACGATCACACCGTAAGTAAATGTGATTGTGATTGCATATTGCAGTGTCTTCGATGCACGGTCGTGCTTGCCGGCACCGATATTTTGTGCGGCAAGTGCAGAGACGGTTGCAAGCATCGAGGATGGTACGATGAAGAGTGCGCTGATCACCTTCTCGACGATACCAACAGCGGCGGCATCATTTAAGCCACGGCTGTTTGCGATAACCGTGATAATGATAAATGCAATCTGGATACAGCCGTCCTGAATCGCAACCGGGATACCAATCTTCAGGATCTCGCCGAGCACAGCACGGCTTGGGATGAAATCCTGTCTGGAAAGGGAAATCCCCAGCTCCTTTTTCTTCGTCATGAGCAAAGAGATGATGACACTCAGCGTCTGGGCGAGTGTTGTGCCGAGTGCGGCTCCGGCAGCGCCCATATGGAGTGCGCCCATAAATACATAGTCAAGCGCGATATTTGCCACGCAGGCGATCGCGATAAAATACATCGGACTTTTCGAATCGCCCATGCCACGAAAGATCGAAGCGATGATATTGTATGCCGTGATAAATGGAATTCCGATAAAGCAGATCGTCAGGTACCGGATTGAACCTTCGATCGCCTCGGTCGGAGTCTGGATCAGCAGCACGATCGGTCTTACAAGCAGTAACAGAACAATCGTTAAGACGATGGAAAGCCCCATGAATAAGGTTATGGAGTTTCCAACTGTTTTTGCAATTTCGTCTTTGCGTTTGGCTCCGACGGCACGCCCTATCATGACGGTAGAACCCATCGCCAGACCGACGATCATGACGGTCAGCATATGCATGACCTGACTGCCATTTGCAACAGCGGTCGTGCTTTCGGTTCCGTTGAACTGTCCGATGATGAACAGATCCGCCATACCATATAGTGTCTGTAAAAAATAAGCGAATAGATAAGGAAGCGCAAAATATAAAATCGTCTTGAATACGCTTCCGGTTGTCAGATTTTTTTCCATAGTAAATAATGCCTCCTGCGATGTCTTTCTCAAACCCGCATCCTATATTAAACCTTACAATGGTTGCAAGGTCAATGCCAATCGTGCATAAAAATTGAAAAAAATAAACTTTTTATGCAGAAAATGCATTGTATTGCAAAAAAAACGTGTCTTTCGTTGCATTTTTTGCTGTAGGATGCTATATTAAATCGTAAATGTGAAGAAAGGAAGTAAAGTATTATGAAACTTAAGAAGTTAGTAGCAATTACATTGTCCGCAGTTATGTGCATGGCAGCACTGACAGGATGTGGCGGAAAGAGCGATTCTGCAAAGAAAACTGCCAAGGTTATCGAGGTAGATCTGACCGATGAGCAGTATGCATTCGGTGTAGATAAGGATCAGCCGGATTTATTAAAGGAAGTAAACCAGTTCGTTTCAGATATGAAGTCTGACGGAACATTTGATGAGATCTGCAACCGTTATTTTGGTGATGGTACTCCGGTACCTGTACAGTCTGCTGCTTATGATGAGAGCAAGGATCAGTTGGTTGTAGCAACAAACGCAGCATTCGAGCCATTTGAGTACATGGATGGTGAGAACTATGTTGGTATTGATATGGAGATCGCAAAGGCACTCGCTGATAAGCTTGGCAAGGAGCTTGTAATCCAGAACATGGATTTCGATGCCGTATGTCTCTCTGTTGGTCAGCACAAGTGCGATATCGCAATGGCAGGTCTTACAATCAAGCCAGACCGTGAAGAGTATGTAGCATTCTCTGATCCATATTACAGTGCATCACAGAAGCTTATCACATTGTCAACCGATACACAGTTTGACGACTGCAAGACCGCCGATGATGTAAACAAGATTCTTGAGGCAAAGGGCTCTGACGAGAAGATCGGTTTCCAGAACGGTACAACAGGTCAGTTCTACTGTGAAGGTGATGACGATTGGGGATTCCCGGGACTGAAGATGGAGTCTAAGGGTTACAAGAATGGTTCCCTTGCAGTACAGGATCTGCTGAATGGAAACATCAATTACGTAATTATCGATTCCGCTCCTGCTGAGAGTATTACATCATCTATCAATAAGATGCAGTAATTAAAGTAACGAAAGGATATTTCATGGGAGATATAGGAACTAAAATAGACAAATTCATAGAAATATTCATCAATAACCGTGGGTATGTAAAAGTATTAGAGGGATTGAAGAATACGCTGATTATCGCTATCATCGGTCTGATCATCGGTGTTGTAATCGGTACATTGATTGCAACGGTGCGTGTGATTCCGAAGTATAAGCGTCTGCCACGTGTCTTAGATGCCATCTGCCGGTTTTACGTCGGATTGTTCCGTGGAACTCCTATGGTTGTACAGTTGTTGGTGTTTTATTATGTATTGCTGCCTCTGATGGATGCACATATGACAGGCGTACAGGTATCAATTATGGTATTTGGCTTGAACAGTGGTGCATACATTTCCGAGATTATGCGAAGCGGTATCCTCTCCGTAGATCCGGGACAGATGGAAGGTGGACGTGCGATGGGCTTGAGCTTTGCGGCAACCATGCGCAAGATCGTCATTCCACAGGCAGTCAAGAATATCCTGCCAACACTTGGAAATGAATTTATATCGTTGATCAAGGAAACTTCCGTAGTCAGCTTTGTTGGTGCCTCCGATCTGTATGTGGCATTCAACTACATTGGAAGCAACAGCTACGAGTTCATGATTCCATATCTGGTTATGGCGATCATATACATCGTGCTTGTCCTGCTGATCAGCTTTGGAATTAAAATGATGGAAAGGAGCCTAAGAAAGAGTGATAGAAGTCATTGATCTTGAAAAACATTTTGGTGACAATGAAGTCTTGAAAGGCATCAACGTCACTGTGGACAAGGGCGACATTATGGTTGTCATCGGTCCTTCCGGCTCCGGTAAGAGTACATTTTTGCGCTGCCTGAATTGTATGGAAGATCCAACAGGCGGACAGATCATCTTCAATGGTGTCGATATCGCAGATCCAAAGGTTGATATCAATATCCACCGCCGCCGTATGGGAATGGTGTTCCAGCATTTTAATCTGTACAATAACAAGACAGTCATTCAGAACATCATGCTTGCACCGGTCTATGTACAGTGTCAGGATCTGAAGAAGGCAAAACGCCACAATCGGTTTCTTCCGCTTACAAATCTGTTCCGTAAGGAAAAGCAGGAGAAAATTGAAATCACAACGACCAAGGCAAAGATCGTAGCTGAGTCGAGAGAAAGAGCAGAGAATCTGCTTAAGAGAATCGGGCTGTTAGACAAAGCAGACGTATATCCGTCTACACTTTCCGGTGGACAGAAGCAGCGTGTGGCAATCGTGCGTGCGCTTGCAATGAACCCGGATGTGATCCTGTTCGATGAGCCAACCTCCGCACTTGATCCAGAGATGGTAGGCGAGGTATTAGACCTGATGAAGGCAGTTGCGAAGGAAGGTATGACGATGATTATCGTTACCCATGAGATGGGATTTGCAAAGGAAGTTGCAAACAAAGTCCTCTTTATCGACGATGGTCAGATCCTGGAGTCCGGCACACCGGAAGAGTTCTTTGGAAATCCAAAGAATCCGAGACTTAAAGAATTCCTGTCGAAGGTATTGTCGTAAAATAATTTGAACTTTATAAAATGCATCAACATTCGAAAAAATCGGGTGTTGGTGCATTTTTTTGTTATAGTATATACGAAAGACACATGTGTCATATATGATATAAAAAACGAAACTGGTTAGAAGTAGTATCATATAGTTTCAGATTGCTTCATGAAGATATACGATATGTGTGAAGTTTAGAAGTTCTTGATGTTCTGTGAATTATAGCAGCCATGTTTGAACACGATGTTCAAACAA
>DJEI01000081.1:5186-8327 GCA_002431865.1 Lachnospiraceae bacterium UBA5902 | reverse complement strand
CAATACATTGTATATCGTATGAAACAATCTGGAACTATATATAGAATGCTATCCAGTTTCACAATGAAGTAAAGGGGAGAACAGTATGTACCAGATTCTGTTGGTGGAAGATGACGAATCCATCCGGGAAGTCATCGCAGATTACATGGACGAGAAAGGAAAAGACACGATGCGGCTGACGCTTGCTGAGGACGGAAAAGCCTGCGAGGGTGCACTCGAACGCCAGACATTTGACCTGATCCTGCTTGACGTGATGCTGCTGGATATCGATGGATTCACACTCTGCCGGACGATACGGGAAAAAGATATGGTTCCAATCGTATTTCTGACCGCGAAGGGAAGCGAGGAGGATATACTATGGGGCTACGGACTTGGCTGTGATGATTATATTGTGAAACCATTTTCGCTTGCGACGCTGTATGCGAAGATACTTGCCATCCTGCGGCGGACAAAACAGGAGAATCGGAAGGAGACGATTACCTGTGGCGGGATCCGGATGGACAAGCAGAGCTGTCAGGTATTTGTGAAGGAGCGGGAAGTACAGCTGCAGAACAAGCAGTACGAGATCCTGCGATTCCTGATGGAGCATAAAAATATCGTGTGGTCGCGGGATGCCCTGTTAAACCACATCTGGGGATATGATTACATCGGCGTTGACCGTGTGGTGGATAATCAGATCAAGAAGCTGCGGAGTGCACTTGGTGAGGAAGGAAAGCGGATTCAGACGGTGGTAGGAAAAGGATATAAGATGGTTGAGTAGAGAAGGAGGGGTATATATGAAGTTTACGATTTTACCAGATTTTGAAGCCGATAAAAAAAGGCGTGCAATCCGCAGGCAAAAACGTGCAGAGCGAAAAGATGCGCGGCAAAGCCGGAAGGATTACTGGTATCTGAAACGGAAGAAGTTCTGGCTGGTGTGGCTGGAACGGTTTGTCCTTGTGCTTCTGATTTTGGGAATGGGTGGTGCATGGTATTTTCGATCTGTGATGCAGGATACAGAGGATAGCGCGGAATTTGAGATGGATCAAAGTCAGGAACTCATACAGACGTATATCCAAGGGCGGTATGAAGAACTGACTGCGATGGGAATGAAGCCCGGAAAAGAGCTGGATGATCAAATGGGCGCGTATATGTACCGTATAATTCCGAACAGATTGATGGGCGCGTATGGCGTATCTGCAGCGGCAGCGGCGATCTATAATGAAAATGGAGAACTTATAATTGACAGCAATCCACGGTTTTATCTGTACTGTGACCAGTATGAGCCGATAGGAGACGAGAAAGATCATACGATAAATCTATACCAGTCTTATTATACATGTGCACAGGAGCTGTCGGATGAATTTCTCCAGGATTATAATGACTATTTTATCTATGGCAACATCGAAAATGGGGAAAGGATGGAATTCAGGGATTTTTATGTAGATGAAGAGAAACAGCAGTTTTATTTCAGTACAGTTTCTTGTTTAGAGCAAGGGAAAGTGGTGAAAACCTATGATTTTACACCGGAACATGTAGAAGGCATGAAAATGGTACAGGAGACCTATGACAGTTGGACGAGAGAGGGAACACGCTGGTATCCAATTCTTGGAATCCGGTCGGCGGAGATCTCAGAGCTTTTGCAGTTTGCATATGATGTGTATGATGATTACAAGGATAACAAACAGTTAAAAGGTGCTGGTGTGACCGCGGAGCGTGGATACTTCGCAAAGACATATGCACAATATAATGTGATAGAAATCGGTGATCAAAGTAATGGAAATCCGGAATATACGGTTGTGTTCGCGTATAACTATGATTTCCTT
Source organism: Lachnospiraceae bacterium UBA5902 (assembly GCA_002431865.1). Classification (GTDB taxonomy): domain Bacteria; phylum Bacillota; class Clostridia; order Lachnospirales; family Lachnospiraceae; genus Coprococcus_C. Next base: position 6,522 of record DJEI01000081.1, on the reverse strand, counting down.
CAGGCAAATCGTGGCTTTGTACAGAAGTTCGTAATCTGCCTGATCCTTGCAATCCTGCTCATCAGCTTCCTATGGTCCAGGTTTACCTACGTGCGGCTTAAGGCAAGGTACAAGCTCGAAGATTATCAGCGAAGTCTCACGAATGCAATGGCACATGATCTGAAAAGCCCGCTGATGATATTATCTGGTATGGCTGAGAATCTGAAAGAAAATGTGCACACAGAGAAACGGGAATATTATGCGGAGGAGATGCTTAAAAATATTGCGGATATGAACCGTATGATCGAGCAGTCTCTTGGATTCTCGAAGCTTAGCCAGACAGGCAGGGTTGGCAGAAAGACAGAGGTCGATATGCGTGCACAGACGGACGCATTGATCGGAAAATACAAGGAGCTTGCGGAGGCACATGGACAGCATATTTCCGTGACAGGCGAGGGGCAGATGCGCGGAAATGAGGCGATGCTCCGGCAGATGATCAATAATCTGCTGCAAAATGCTATCCTGCACGGAGAAGAAGACGGACAGATTGAGATCAACATTGGAAATGGCACATACCAGATCCGGAATACTTACGTGGGAACGCTTACGACAGATCCGGCAAGAAAGCTTTTGAACCCTTATGAGAAGGAGGAAAACCGCAAGCGGACAGGCGGACATGGACTGGGACTTTCCATAGTGAATGAGATCGTGAAGCTGCATGTAGGAAAGCTTCATCTGAAAATAGAAGAAGAAATGTTTTGTGTAGAAATAAAAATATGATAAACATTATCATATGAATATCTTTTTATATGTATGTGAACGTGCTATAATCGGCGATGGTTAGCAAATACTAACCATCGCTTTTATATTGAATCAGGAAACATAAATGAGGGATGGAGGATAAATTTATGAGTGATACAGGAAAAAAGACGATTGTTGAATTTCAGGATGTCGTAAAAACTTATGGAGAGGGAGAGGCATTGCAGTATGCCAACAACCATGTGAGCTTTACGATTGAAGAAGGCGAGTTTGTTGTCATCCTTGGTCAGTCTGGTGCCGGAAAGTCCACCGTATTGAATATGCTTGGCGGCATGGATCTGCCGACATCTGGTAAAGTTCTGATCGATGGCGAGGAAGTATCAGCGATGAACGATAAGCAGTTGTCGGATTTCCGGGCACGCAAAATTGGATTTATCTTTCAGTTTTATAATCTGATTCCAAGCCTGACGGTACGGGAGAATGTCGCTCTTACCAAGAGCATTGTGAAGGATGCGGCTGATCCGGATGAGATGCTTGCGGCGGTTGGACTGTCCAATCATAAGGATAAATTCCCATCCCAGTTATCCGGTGGCGAACA
>DJEI01000081.1:2265-5094 GCA_002431865.1 Lachnospiraceae bacterium UBA5902 | reverse complement strand
GATGAGCCGACCGGAGCGCTTGATTCTGAGACGGGTGTGATCGTGTTATCGCTCTTGCAGAAGCAGAGCCGCGAGGGAAAGAATACTGTCATCTTAGTTACGCACAACGCGGATATCGCGCAGTGTGCAGATAAGGTTATCCGTATGAAGAACGGAAAGATCCGTGAAGTGATCACGAACGAACATCCACTTGCAGTTGAGGAGGTGGAGTGGTAATGCTATTTCGAAAGATGCTGCGTGAGTTCAAAGCGAACTTTGGACCATTCTTCTCTGTTTTTTTGCTTGCAGCCATTGCAATGATGCTTTTCATTACGATGGAGGGACATGTCGTATCCCAGAATGTGGCGCGAAGCAAATACCACGATGCATGTAATCTCTCCGATATCTGGATGTACGGAGAAGGCTTTACAAGCGACGATCTGAAAGCGGTAAGAAATCTGGATTTTGTGGAACAGGCACAGCTGCGGATGCAGGTGACAGCGAGTGCACCGAAGCAGGATGGTGCACAGGTTGATCTGTTCTTAATGAAAGAAAATGAAGTGAATACACCATACCTGATTGAGGGTGAGGATTTTAACCCGGACGATACAGATGGTGTGTGGATAGCAAATGCATTTGCGAAGAAACGTGATCTGCAGGTCGGCGATGCATTTACGATTGAATATAATGGTGTGACATTTACGAAGACGATCCGTGGTCTGGTCGAGTCTGTGGAATATGAGTTCCGGCAGGCAGACGGCGATGCGGATACCTATCTGGAGAACATCACGATGGCATATATGTCATATGATGCATTTCCGGTTCGTGAGTACGTGACGCACCTGATCAAGCAGGAGAAAATTACGGCGGCGGATATCAAGAAGCACGCGGATACTTATCAGGCAGTGCTTGATAAGCTGAATGAATATGGTATGAGCATGGATGATCTGTCGCAGGATATGCTTTTGACACTGGTCGGGAAGATGAGTGATGAGAAGCTTACGAAGATGATGCCGTACACACAGATGGTCATTAAGACGACCGACGGAAAGGCACTTGCACACGAGGATGAGATTGCGGATGCAATCGATCACAGATATTCTGCGATGATCGACCGGAAATCAGTACCGGGGCTGGCGAGACTTGACAGTGAGCTGGACCAGCACCAGACATTTTCGTATTCTTTTATGATTATCTTCGTTGGTATTGCGATTCTTGTCATTGCAACGTCCATGAAGCGTATGGTTGAAAAGCAGCGGACAGAGATCGGAACGATGAACGCCCTTGGTATGAAGAAGGGAAAGATTCTGTTCCATTATTTAAGCTTCAGCTTGTTTATTTCCCTGTTTGGTGTGATTGCCGGAATCCTTCTGGGTGTATTCTGGTCATGCCCGTGGTTGATCAGCCTGTTTGAGGAATATTATATTGTGCCGGGACTGCATTCCATCTTCCATCCGATCTATCTGGTTGTCGGTGTGGCAATCGTAGCCGCATGTGTGCTGGCAGATTTCTTAAGCTGTAAGAAGCTTCTGAAGATTCGTCCGGCAGAGGCACTTCGTCCGGCACCACCGAAGCAGGGCAAACGTTGCCTGTTCGAGAAACTGCCGTTCTGGAACAAGCTTTCGTTCCAGGCACAGTACAACCTGCGTGATGTCTCACGTTCGAAGCTGCGTGCCTTCATGTCAATCATCGGAACCGCCGTTGGTATGCTTCTGATGTTATATGGTGTAGGCTGCAATGAGCTTGTACCGCAGATGGAGAATCTGATGTTTGAAAAATCAACGGTATCCGAATATCAGGTGAAGCTTTCCGCCGATGCGTCGCTTTCCGAGGTAAATGCGATGCAGGAAGAGCTTGGTGGAGAACTGGTAATGATCGATCAGATCGAAGTATCCAAGGTGCAGAATCCAACGACAGATGAGAAGAAGAAACAGACGATCACCGTGATCGAGGGCAAAGGGCTGTACAATATTCTCGATCTTGACAACAATATCACATCGATCAAGCCGGGAACTGTCAGTGTCAGCCGCAAACTTTCTGAGACAATGAAGATTCATGTCGGCGACACGATCTACTGGCATCTGTACAGCAAAAATACATGGTATGAAGCAAAGGTTGGAGCGATCTATAGAAACTCTGATACACAGGGAATCGCATTTTTGAAGGAAGACTTCGAGAAGACCGGAGCAACCTATACACCGACTTTGCTTATGACAGACAACAAGAATGCTGAGAGTAAGAAAACACTTTCTTATGTCAGTGGCGTGAACAACCAGACTGAGATGAAGGAAGCGTATGAGAAGGGCATGGAGGTTATGAGTATCATGATCTTCGCCATGATCCTGTTCTCTGCTGTGCTGGTTGTAACGGTACTGTACAATTCCGGTTCACTGTCATTTAATGAGCGTATCAAGGAATTTGCAACCTTGAAGGTGCTTGGTATGCAGTCTGCGAAGATCCGTGGCATGCTTTCGAGACAGAACTTCTGGTTGTCGCTCATTGGAATCGTGCTGGGCGCACCGCTTGGCAACATGACATTAAATGCGATGATGAACAGCAACGGAGAAAACTACGATTACATGCTCAAGGTTCCCGCCTTTGATTATGTATTAGCTGGTGCCTTCGTGCTGGTAATCTCCGTTCTTGTCAGCTTCCTGTTCGCAAAGCGGATCAAGAAGCTTGACATGATCGAAGTATTAAAAGGGGTAGAGTAAATTATCCTCTGCCGAAAATCGTATCCATATCCTGCTCCGGTGCAGTCAGTGGCTGGAGCTGGTAGGTATCGACTAAGAATTTGACGACTGTCTCGGACATGAATGCCGGGAGTGTCGGACCAAGATACATATTTTT
>DJEI01000081.1:0-2198 GCA_002431865.1 Lachnospiraceae bacterium UBA5902 | reverse complement strand
CAGACCGCTTTCTGTTCATACCATGATAAGACGAGGGTAAGCGGAAGCTCGTTGATGCTGCACGAAAATGCATCTGCAAGTGCGAGGGCAACCTTGATGGCACTGTAAGAATCGTTGCACTGTCCCATGTCTAAGATACGTGGAATCCCATCGATCTCCCCAAGATCGATATCGTTAAAACGATATTTGCCGCAGGCGAGCGTCAGGACGAGAGAATCCATCGGTGTCTGCTTTACAAATTCTGTATAATAATTCCGCCCTGGATGGGCACCGTCACAGCCGCCGACAAGGAAGATGTGTTTGATCGCACCGCTCTTGATGGCGGCTATGATTTTGTCTGCGTGTGACAAGACCGCGCCGTGGGCGAAACCGGTCGTTACGATATGACCGCCGTTGATACCGCTCATACTGTGGTCGTGTTCGTAGCCACCTAAGCGCTTGGCGTGTGCAATCAATTCGCTGAAATCCTTGTGCCCGTCTTTATCTCCGGTGATGTGTTTCATCTCTTCATAGCCGACTACGGATGTCGTGTAGATGCAGTCAGCGTAGCTTGGACGCGGCGGCATCAGACAGTTTGTCGTGAAAAGCACAGGGGCAGGAATGTTCTCGAATTCCGTCTGCTGACTTTGCCAGCTTGTTCCGAAATTTCCAGCAAGATGCTTGTATTTCGCAAGCTCCGGGTAGCCGTGCGCCGGAAGCATTTCACAGTGCGTGTAGACATTGACACCGGTTCCTTCCGTCTGTGCAAGCAGCTCGGACATATCTTTTAAGTCGTGCCCGGAGACAACGATAAATGGGCCTTTTCGGATGTCGGTATGCACACGCTTTGGCTCTGGTGTGCCGAATGATGCTGTGTTTGCTGTGTCGAGCAATTCCATACATTTGAAATTAACCTGCCCGAATTCCATGATCAGGGCAATCCATTCTTCTACGGTGTGTTCCCGGTTGACCTCGCATAATCCCTTGTAAAACCATTGGTTGACTTCCTCGTTCTCATAGCCTAAGTTGCGGGCGTGATGCGCGTAGGCGGACATGCCCTTCAGACCGAAGAGTAGCGTCGAGCGAAGCGATACGATATCGTTTGCACCATCCCACAGGGAGATAACCGGAACATGCGTGGAACCGATGCGTTCCCGCTCGGCGATAACACGATGGATAAAATCCCGGATCGCATCGTTATCAAAATTCACATTGGTTAACGTTGTAAAAAGTCCGTCGATAATCAGACGACAGGATTCCGGGGTGAAATTCTGCTCCTTTGTAGCTGCCTCAGCAAGTTGGATCAGTTCGCATACGAGCTCGTCCTGCAGGTTGGAGGTCTCCGGCTGTTTACCGCAGACACCGGTCGTCACACAGGCTTTGTTGCCTGCGGTCTGCTGACATTGAAAACAAAACATTTCTGACATGATTGTACTCCTTTGAAAATAGATTCTTTCGAAAGTATGAACCAGAATTCTCTGATTTATACATTGCAGGGAACCGAGTTGGAAGACATACAGGACAGAAAAATATATACTGTTTTCTTAATTCAAAAAATAATAATGGAAATAATTGTTTTATTCAAAAATCGGGTTGTCAAACAAAAATCCTGTGGTATAATACCCATGTATATAGGAAAAAGCGTTGACGGAAAGAGTAGTACATGGGCACCATCCAGAGAGAACGGCAGATGCTGGAAGCCGTTTATGGAAGAAATGTATGAAAACCATTCTTGAGCTGTGCGTAGAAGATGACCGGGCATCCGGTTGTTGAAGCGTCACCGTAAGGCATGCGTTAAAGCCAAATGAAGTGAAACACTAAGGTGGAACCGTGTGAAAGCACCCTTAGATACAAGGTTAAGGCATTGTATCTCAAGGTGCTTTTTTGGTAGTATGCGAAACATTCAATAAGATGGATTGAGGAGCATATGAATAGTAATTCTAAAGCAGACCGTTGAAGTACGCCGGTACTTAATGAACGGCAAACTTGTTTGTCGTGAATTTAGTACCACTGCGTGATGAACCGAGCGAAAGCGTGTCTGCGTGGAATTAGTATTCATATGAGACTCTCATAGAGTAGCTATGTTTCGCAATGAAAAAAAGGAGAACGAAAATGGTAAATTTCAAAGAAGACGAGCAGTTAAAAACATTGAATCACTCCTGTGCCCATCTGATGGCGCAGGCAATCAAGCACCTGTACCCACAGGCAAAGTTCTGGGT
>DJEI01000071.1:20495-58071 GCA_002431865.1 Lachnospiraceae bacterium UBA5902 | reverse complement strand
TTATCTCCGCCTGCTGATTCTTTATTTCCGCCTGTTGCTGTTTAACCAGTGCAACATGTTTGTCTGACATATAGCGGAACATATTATCATCCATCACCTGTAATGCTTCTGAAAACATCCCTAACACCTCCTCTGGCTCATGGACATACTCGGAAATTTCCTGAAAAATCTGCTCCATCCAAGGATATTTGCCACAGAGAACCTCTGCTTCCTCATATGTATCGGTTGCAAGTAATGATAGCCATGCAGTAAGCTCACTATCATCTTTACCATATCCAACTTCCTTGAAGATGTCAAGAGGAATCAGGAAGAACTCCTGCAAAAAATCCAGTGATAGCCCAGTGTTGAAATTTATTTTCCCATGATGCAAATATGTCTTTGACATCGCCTCCGCATGAAACGACCGGTATACCGGCTCACTTGTCGTTTCCCAATCCGTATTTTCAAATATAACTATCGTATATACCTTGTTCAGGGAACCGTATGTAAAATTGTCCTTCATCCGTGCTCTCACTTGTTCGTATTGGCGCAATAACAGATCCGCAGAATAACAAGACATACGTTCCGCAGGAAATGCGGCTGATATTTTTTGTATCTCTACATTTGTGATAGAACCATCTGCTAACCGGACAACAATATCCATAATCATCAATGAATTCCCTTTTACCAGCGTATCTTCGCTGGATAATATATTCGTCACAACAACTTCTTGTCCAAGAATCGCTGATATCAATCCGGAAAGCCGGTCTGCATGAATATCCGGATTAAAAATCCGTTTAAAAAACGGATCATATGTAAGCGGTAACGTTCGTTTACTCAAAAAGAACTCTTGTATAAACCGTTTTGCCTCTGGCTTAAACGATTTGTATAGTGCATTTGCCCCGGGATATTTCGCAATATATCCTTCTACAGCTGCAACATCAGAAAATTTAATTGTTTGGAACATATAAGACCCTCCTGCGTAAATTGATTTACACATAACTGTGCGACTAAAAAATAATGGTAAACAAATAGATAAAAAAGATATAACCAAAAAACTAAATAGACTGTTACCGAACTACGCCAGAACAACGATTCTCGACAACAATATAACCATACCATAGAAAAAACAGGCTGTAAATAATTTACAGCCTGAAATCACATATAATTCACACTTTGAATTTATACTGCCAGATACACTTCCGGTTCATTCAATATAATATCCGTAATCCCCTGTTCCTCTAACGGTTTAAAATCAAGTCTTGTTCCCGTTGGTTTCTCCGGATACAGATGCCCGGACATCCATGCACGAACTGTAATTGCATCCAATTCCTCTTTCGGGACGTCAATGCCTCTCCAGAACGGATGCACTGCCACCGCTTTACACCCTCCTTTGATCTTATACAAGCAATCGGATACATGCACATCCAAGATTCCAAGCTCTGCTTCGGGATCGATTCCTGCTAATTTCTCCAATGATTTTGCATAAAATGTAGAATACACGATATGCCTCTGCAATCCTCTTTTATGGATCAAGTCCACAATCTTCTCTTCCATCCCCGGATATGAATATACAGAGTTCTTCAATTCGATATTCAGCTTAAATTCCGCGTCATCCCGGATTCGATCTTCTATCAGATCCAATAATTCCTCGATACACGGAATCCGTTCATTCTTTCCATCTCCTGCATCAATGCGCAAATGCCTTAATTCCTCATATGTATAGTCCCGCAGAAATCCGGTCCCATCTGTTGTGCGGTCTACCCGTTCATCATGGAAAACCATCAGATGTCCATCCTTCGACAACTGGATATCCGTCTCAATTCCCGCAAGTCCCGGAATTGCACACGCCTTCTCAAAAGCCGTCATCGTATTCTCTGGGTAGTTTTGACTACAGCCTCTATGTGCCCATATCTTCATTGCATTTTCCTCAACAATCCCTTACTTATTCTTTCTGCAAAACCTTCTCAACTATATTATTTTCATTGTTCCGTTTGCAAGGTCTTCTGCTACAAACGGAATAAAGTAGAACGGCACAGTGAGTAGCTTTTGTTCAGAATTGTAGCCATAGTTATTTTTTGAAACCTTAATCGCATACTCAAACTTATTATGGTTTGAGAATTTTTCAAGGGAGTTTAGTGTTCCTCTGCCTTTTTTTACATCCAACGGGTACAATTTATTATTTGACTCAATAATAAACTCAAGTTCTGCAGATGTTCTACCTCGCCAGTAATACAATTTATGTCCTTTTGCAATCAATTCGTTCGCCACAAAGTTTTCAAAGAAAATTCCGGACAAAGTGTTATCCCTCTCATTTGATATAAATGATGCTGCGTTGATACCACTTTGATACGAGAACATACCTCTATATCTCCAAGAAACAGTCGAAAATTTGCACCAATTACTACATAATTTCAAAAGTTTTTTGCACCTGTGCCATAATATTTTTTTAAATTGTTTACACCTGATCGTCGATTTTACATCAAAAATATTTATTCTAATTATTTTATTTTCCGTCCCTGTTCCACCAGAAACTTCTCCATCATATCTGCCATGAAGATAGAATCCTCTGCTGTCAGCTTGAAATTGCTGCTTTCATTCCCACGGAGCTTCGTCAGAAAATCACTGATCTCATAGCGAAGTCCATCTCCAAGATAAGTATCCGAATACTTCTGTACATTGGATGCATCCTCATAGTGTACCTCGAAGTACGAGGTTTTCCACCACGGAGCCTCTGCCACAATATATCCTCTGGTTCCGGAGATCAACAGCCGTCCTTCCGACTTTACACCCAGACCACATGTGAGTGTCGCCAATGCATGCGGATAGGTAAAGCTTAACTTCGTAAATACATCCAATCCATTCTCGCCACGCAGGCTCTCAAAACGATAATCTGTATATCCCTCGCCTAATAGCTTTAGTACCGGAAGCATAATATAACTGCCTAACTCCGTGAAGCTTCCGCCATAGCTTGTATCTGTCAGTTCTCTCGTATCCGGTTTCTCCAGCTTCGTAAAGCAGGCTTCAATATTTCGGATTGCTCCAATACTTCCACTTGCAGCGATTCCAAGCAGTTTATGAAAGCCCGGACAGTATGCTGTCTTAACCCCTTCAAATAGAATCAGTCCCTTTTCTTTTGCAAGTTCAAAAAGCTCCTCTGCCTGCTGCCGTTTTAAAACCATCGGCTTCTCACAGATCACATGCTTCCCATGCTCCAGCGCATCTTTGATATAAGCGTAATGTGTCTCATGCGGCGTCGCAATATAAACAACATCAATATCTGTATAAAAATGCTCCATATTTTCATACCAGTTAATTTCCCATCGATCCGCAAACGCCTTGGCACTTTCCGTGTGCGGATTGTAAACTCCCTGCGTACTTACACCACTGACTAACTTGGATTCTACAATAAACCGCGATGCAATCCGTCCCGTTCCGACAATACCGATTCTCTGGATATGACTGTTCTCCTGGCGAAGCATCGTACTGGAAATATCTTTTGTACGTTCCAGATATACAACTTTACAATAATCTTTTAAATAATCGAAGCATCCAACCCAATCCGATCCAACAGTAAATATATCTACATTATATTTCTTAATATCCGTAAACTTCTGACCGCCTGACTCTTCTATAATAATCTCATCCGCAAACCCGGATTTCCGCACATTCTCGATTCGCGTCACCAAAGAATCAACTACATTTAATTTTCCTCTTGTCTTATCATATTCCTCGGTTGTCACACCAACAATCAAATAGTCCCCCAACGCTTTTGCACGCTGCAATAACCGATAATGTCCTTCGTGAAATAAGTCAAAGGTTCCGTATGTAATTACTTTTGTCATATGCCTTCTCCTTTTACACATATACCGTGCATCTATCTTCTCTTATAGTCCCTGCATCATGGCTTTATGTATCGCCTTACCACTGCTGCCATCCGCATACATCGCAATCTCACCATATGCTTCCAGACAAGCCTGCCGGTCAAAAGAATCTCCTACGCCTTTATCCTTCAACATCTGCGGCAAACTGCAAATCGCACGTTCCTCACAGCCATACCGCACCCATTTGGATAACTTGGCATAACCCGGCGCATGCGTCAAAACATCGGATTGATCAAACACGATAGCACTTTCTTCTACACTGCCATCCAGAAGATTCATACGATACAGTTTTCTGATAGGTTCATGATAGAATAATGCATGTGTTTCGTCAAGCTTTCGCACAAATCCTCCATTTCCACCAGAAACGCAATAACTTCTATCGGTTCCAAACGAGAGGTTGATTTCTGTCTCAAACGAAGAAACGTCCCCTGTCTCTGTATGAATGCAGACAAATTGGTTTCCCCATGTCGGAGCCAGTATTACCTCACTTCCAGAGCGCGCCATGCTTCCAAACGCGCGTTCCATGCACGCCTTGCCTGTCGGATACTGATTGCATGTAAATCCAGGCACACGGCAATTATAAGTAATAGCCTCTCCTGTCATCGGATTCCACTGCACAGCATTTGTTCCCGTCGATGAGAACAACCATATCGTTTCTCCATCCGCCTGCAACGCACAGGCACCCCTGTAATATCTCGCATCGACCGATAAAACCTGCAATTCCAATGTCTCACTGTCGATTGCAACAATCCGGTTATCAACCGGATTTGCCAACATCAGATATCCGTTCCAGATTCCGTTGCCACCGATCCGATCTGCCCCTGCATGGTTCGACACAAGAAATTCCTGACAGCCATCGACATAGTCAATTGCCTGTGTATCCATATCAAACCGTACAATATACTGATATTTATAGGGAATCAGAAATGCATATTTCCCCACAAACCACACATTTGAAAACGCCCCAGGCTGACTTGTTGTGTACGCAAGCGCAATCCTTGTTATATCACGTTCCTCATTGATTACCAGAATTTCCTGTGCGTTTGCCGGGAATACATACACATACTTTCCATGTTCGACTGCCATCCGGTAATAACCACCCGATGTGTATTCCGAAAGGTTACAATAGAATCGATAGACACCATCCACCAAATGATATAACTGGTTACCCGGTGCAACCTTCCATGCATCCTCTCCCTGTGGGTAATATGGTGTTATCATCTCTTTGATCCAGTCCTTGTCCGTCGGATCTCTATGAATATAATTGTTTAGCAGATAAACCGGTTTCCCTGCAATTCCAAAGAGTGCAGTTACAGAAGTTCCCGAATCTCCAATATAACAATCACTGACCTCAATCGTCTTCTCTATATCCGGTGTCGTATCATAGATTCCCTGCTCCGCTGTCAGAAAATCCTGCTTTAACTGCTCATATTCCTCTTTGTACTGACTTCTCGCAGTCGTAAATGTCTCGTCCAAAAGCGGATGTGGACGCCATAACAGGCAGGCATCCTCTTTTCCTGTAAAACAATCGAATACATAACGTAATTTCTTCAGAAATGCATCCGTATCTGCCAGCATACCTCCAAGACTGGTATTGAAGAAATATACTGTTTTCCCTCTCATCTTATTCTTCCAGTCTTCGGACACTTCCGGTGGATTCTCACACAACTTCACAACCCGGTCAAACTTCGGCGAACCAAGTGCCAGAAGCTTCTCCCTTGGGATACATGCATCAAAATAATCCTTATGTCCCTCTGCCTGCACGATAATGTAATCCGCGGACAGATATGCCTTGCACAGTGACTGTGCCTCGCTCATCCCGCCAGAGGTTGCATAATACGGCACATATACCAGCTTGTCAGTATGTTCCTTTAATTTGGCAGAATAATAGTCCGGATCGATACTCGTTACATGATTCCCATCATCATACGGATTGTGGATGTAGATGATATCCGCAGTTCGACTCTCCAGATCAAAGTCTCGATAATCTGTAATCGGTACATACTCCGGGAACTGTGTGCCTTCATAATGATAGGCTGTGAGTCTTCCGTGCGAGTCCTTGTCATAATACGGAATCGGCACAACATAACATTCACAGCAGGTATCTTCCTTCGCCGCCTGCCAGATGCTTTCCAGACTGTCCCACATACTCGCCTTGTACGGAAGAAATACGATCGTTTTTTTCTTCGTTTCCTCTTCATTTACTCCATGTGCATTACAAAGGCAATCCGTAAGATACTGAATTCCAACCACATCATCTTCTTTCATCGCTTCCTTTGAAAGACCTGCTTTTCCTGTTACTCTTGCTTCCCTCAGATACTTTTGAAGCATACCTGAATCAAGTATACAGGTATATTCCAAGCGATTAGATCCATCCTGTATAACAAATCTATCCGTAGCCATATCATGGCCTGTATAAAAATCCTCCCGGATTTTATAGGCGTAATTATAACGCACTGGTTCCGTATGACAGGACATATCTTTCAAATCATATAGAATCGTATCGCAGTTATATCCCTGCAGCACAAGTTTTCCATCTATAATATTTGCATTTACTGGTCCATACCGGTCATATCTACAATCATCCGGAAGATCATACTCCACGTATTCATCCTGTCCATTCCAGCGCAATAAACGTCCTTGCGTCATTGGAACAAAATAAAAATAGGTTCCATCCCACGCATTTGCCAGCCATTTCTGATTTGGATTTCCGATTTGAAGCCATGTATATTCTTCTGTCGCAAGATTGAACTGCAGCACAAGATTCGTTCTCTGTTCCGCTATATACAACACATCTCCACATCTCGTAAAATTATAATCAAAGAAACAATCCTCTTCCGAAGATAATGCAGAAAACTCCACATAGATCTGCTCCAGATATGTGACACTATATGTCATCAAATCCACGCATACTATATACTTATAAAAAGCTGGAAATAAATATAATTTATCGTTAAATAAAACCGATGAAACAAACTTGCCTGCCTGCTCTTCATTTCGAATTGTGACCTTCTGCCATGTTTCAGACCGAATATCATAGATCCATAACGCCTTCACCATATATGGAATCACAATCAACTTGCCTGCCTGATATTCCAGTTTCAACGAAAGCCCAGTCTGGTTGATTTTCTCCTCCGGTATACTACTCAAGATTGAAACTTCTCCATCCGCAAGTCGCATCGTGCAAAGCAGATTCATCTCGTCAGGAATAAAATACATGATATCATCCACAATTGCATACGCCCGTATATGAAACGGATAGTTTCCGTCTTTGTTTTTTAACAGCTGAACTAACGGCTGCCCATCTACATTTCGGGAAATTCCAATTTTTTGCAACAGTACCGGCTTTCCAAGTGTCTCAAAATAGCGTGCCACATACCCGGCATCTCCATAGTAAGCATCTGCAAGCTCCGCTTCCTGCTGATAAGAAAGATTTTCGTCAAAAATCCCCCACGCAGCCTTTTTATACTCCTCCACGATTTCTTTATACTGCTCGTACATTTCTGGTTCCAATGCTGCCAATACATCTTCTGTCACGGTATTACGACGCCAGATCAACGCGATAGCTTCTCGTTTTCCTTCAAAGAACTCTAATGTTTCTTTTAATTTCTGCAGAGCAAGCGCTCTTCCCTGTATAAAAGATGCAGCAGATATATCATATAATATGATCTGCATTCGTATTGAATTTCCCGGCTGTATGATCTGCTTCCACGTAATCGGCAATTTTTCAAATATGTTTGAATAATCCGAACTGCATACAGGAACCTCATGAACATGGATTTTATCTTCCCATATACGTTTTGTATCTTCGCCTGCAAACGTTGTCAATTTTCTGACATATGCATCCTTTACAGATTGGGATGGCAGCCACACTTCATCCGCCAGCACAACGCCCGGAACTGTACAGAAATATTTCATTGTCTGGTTAACTTTTCCATTATCTACATTTACATCCTGCATTGTAAACCACGGAATATAGACAAGCTTGTCCGTGTATTTCTTCAGATTTCTCACATAGAAAAACGGATGCACGCTTGTCGTATAATTACATTCATCATATGGATTCTGTGTGTAAATCACATCTGGCAGCATATGTTCAAAATCATATGCATCGTATGGTGTTACCTCTACATAATCGGGCAGTAACCCACTTTCATCATGCATCTTGCCAAATCCACCCAGCGCTGTCTTCTCATAATATGGTGGTAAGATCACTGTTACATGACAGGTTTTATCCGCGCATTCCTGTCTCCACACTGCTTCGATATTCTTCCACGAGGAAGCACGATATGGCAGAATCAAAACTTCCCGCTGTATCTGGACTTGCACACAATTATCACAATTTAAAATCCCCCGTACACGTTCCTGTGCAAGACTATTGGTCAGACGTTCCTCCGGTTCTATATCCTTTTTTTCAAACCTATATTCAAACGGATATTTCGGCAGATGCTCCCGCACATACGCTTCCTGTTCCTCAAAGCAAGGATAGGCATGGGATGCTCCACCCTTAATAATCCGCATATAATCGCCATATTCACTTTGTAACATCTTGTCATATTCTGCGGATATCCAGATATTAATATTCTCAAATCTCACTTTGATCGCATGCTGAAAACAAGACAATGGATATGTTTTTACCCCGTATTTCGCCCAGATTGGAGCAAGCATAACAGTATCCGCCTTGTTTGGTCCATATAGTGCACATACACCCTCTGCTGCTTCATACATCTGCTTAATAAGCTTCCCTTGCCGGTCAAACTTGACGCCACATAATTGTTCCAGCTCTGATAACACCTGATCCAGCATTGCCTGATCCAGATTCTCATCTGACAATATCGGCTCAAAGCTTAAGATTGCTCGAAGTAATGTCTTATGTGCCTCCTGTTCTTTCTTTGTTGGCGCCATATAATCAAGCGGAAAAATGTCAATACCTGCCCCCAGATAACATTGATGATATCTTTGTAAAATATCTTCTTCAAAAGTTGGATGTCGGGTATTGATAACCCGTGTAAGCAAGTCCTCATATTCATTGTGGCAATTTAACACCGAATAATTCTGTGGCAGTTCCTTTTCTGCCACTTCCAGAAACCTCATGTAATCGCCTCTCAACATGCAGATATCAAAATCATCATCCCACGGAATACATCCACCATGACGAACAGCACCAAGCAATGTTCCATAGTCTGCAAACCACCGAATATTATATTTATCGCACACTTTTGCAACATCCGAAATAACTTCAAGATTTGCCGCCCACAAACGCTTCATCAATCCTGACACATAAAAATCTTCTCTTACTTCATCATCAAAATACTCATGTGGAAAGTCCATCTATTTACCTCATTCCATTCCCTGTAGTTTGTAGTATTCTTTCATAATTCTGGCAAATTCCCCGGAAGAATCCAGATACTCGTCTGCTAGTTCACCTGCTAATTTTACCTGTGCGTCATAAAATTTCTTATTTGTAATATATTCTTTGATTATGGATGCCATTTCATCATAATCCCGACAGCAAAATTGATCTCCCACGATTTCTGCAACATCTCCATAATTGACAGTAACCGGCGGTATTTTTTTATACATCGCTTCAATGACAGAGGTACCTCCACCTCTTCGGATTGGATTGACATACAAATTAAAGTGTTCTATCACAGCCAAAATATCTTGCACAAATCCTGTATATATTACTTTACCTAAAAGCCTCTTATGCCTTTGTAATTTCTCATCCAAATCCATACACGAACCTATCACTCCTATAACAATTTTCCGTTCCTCCGGCAGTTCTGTAACGCAATGTTCAAACATTGTCAACATCTCGTCCGTTAATTCATCCGTCAATCTTCCGCCAACAACTGCAATTGCAAATGCATCCTCATCAATTCCCATCGTTCCTCTTGTTATATGCGTCTCCTGCGGTTTCAACGCATATGTAAATCTTCCGGGAATTATATGTTCCGTGCTTTTCCCCATATATTCCATAAAATTCGTAGCATCCTCTAACATGTTCCGACTAACAATCTGATAATCAGCCAGTGTCATAGCTAATCTGGATAACAATGTTCCTACGGTAATAACCGGAACCAATTCATTTAAGACACCTGCCACCAGGCTCGTTCCTCCCACTAGGACGATTGATGCCGGTTTAATTGTCTGAACAAAAGACACCAGTTCTAATATTCCATCATCACTCGGCATCGTCTGTGGACATTGATAATAGCGAAATGTCTCGCCCTTCCATACTACCGTTTCTCTATTCGTATATTGCTGTATATAATTCGCAATATCCATTCCTTCAACATAAACATAATTTGCGGGAGTCAACATCTCTGCAGTGTTAATTATCATAACTTCCTGTCCAAACATTGTTTTCAATATATAGCTTCGGTCTAACGCTGTTTTAGTTGGTCCGTGTTCCTCTGTTAAATATTGTTCAACTAACACAATTGATATACTCTGATTTCTCTCGGACGCAGGGATTCTCTTCAAATCTATTTTCAGACTATCTTTACAGCTTTTTAATATGTCCTCCAACAATTCCCATGCCAATCTTGTAATATCGTCTGTATTACAGTTCTTGTATTTAAAAATCATAGAATTAATCTGCTGAAAAAGAAAATACTTCTGCTTATAATCTAATTCAAATGAATATTTTACAAGCATAATCATGTTTTTAAGTGTCATCGGCTGAGGATACACGGACATTGCAAATGAATATAACCAGATATTGCAATATATATTATTTGACTCCTCTTTCAATATGGAATCTGCAATCTCCCGTCTTACAAAATCCTCCTCCAATTGCACCATATTGATTAATTTTTGATTATCTTCCGGATTAATCCTCCCATTCCGCAATTCATCAATAATATAGTCCCTCCATGAATATATATCCATGTTTTCACCCCTCACATTTTAGATTCCTGTGATTCCAATACTTGCTTACATGCACGAATCTCTTCCAGTACTTCTGCCATGCAATCCGCAATTCCTACATACATCGTTTCACTGTTTTGGTATAGTCGAACTGATTCATCAATATCGCCGTCAACAGCCTGATACACGCCGCTTTCATAATCATAATTCACCTTTGCAGCTACTTTTTTTAACAGCGTATATTCTTCACAATCATAATACTGTTCATCTATATTTCGTATATGTTCATTAATTTCCTTTAATTTCTGCTTATCATATTGTTTATGCTCCAGCATATATGCGGCTAGATTGCATTCTTGTGCAACATTTCTCATTTGTTCTGCCAGCTCTATGATATCTTTTTCCATATGCCCCAGATTATCCACAACAAACTGCTTTCCATTCTCCGCAAACAAACGGGGAACCGAAGTAATTATCTCCTCCACCGGAAATTCCTGCGTGCAATATTGGTCAATTGCCTCCTGCAACGTCATAATCCGCGTGTGTTTCTTGAATGCACCGCCCTCTGTTGCATCTATAAAATCTATATCTGTATTTTTGTATGCTAATTCCTCTATCTCCTGAATAAAGGTATAATAGTCTTTTTTCGTAAGTACATCGTTTCCATAGATGTCTTTTACATATAATGTCACTCCGTTAAACTTAGATTGCACATCTAATTCTCCACCATCTGCATACTGACGATTCCCCGTCATTGCCAGATCCTGTCCAATCATGATTATCCGCTTAAATCCCCAATTGATTGCAACCGCCATCGCATCGAGTGCCACCGAGCCGCCGGCAAATACCTCTTCTATTCCGGATCCCTGTTCGGCAAACATCCGCATCCACGTTCCCGAATCACCGGAATAAAATACAAGATTCTTAGGATTTACCATCTCCAACGCTTTTGTATTTGCGGTTGCATCTGCGAGAAAAAACACATCCGAAAGTCCTTCTGCCGTAAAATTCTTCAATTCTTTGTTCGTATCTACCGTAATTACAAAATCCGGTTTAATCCCATGCTGCATCACCGTATTTATCGCTGAATCCACAACAAATATAACGGCTCTTCCCTTTGCTTTTTTCAAGAGTTCTACATTTTTCTTTAGAGATGGACCTGCGGCAACCACAATTGCCGGTAGTTCTTTTGGAAAAATACCCTGATACTCCGCACCGCTTCGACAGCCGGGAAGGAACCGCATATTTCGGACGCCTGCCAGTCCTATCATCTTCCCTGTCTTCATCCAGGTATTAATCTGGATCCGGTAACATTCATATTTGTTCTGGATTTCCTGGCTGTATCGATTACAGCCATCTTCAAATAATCTTTGATAGATTGAAAGAGCCATATATCGGTTGACATATTCGTTCATCTGACTAATATATATAAATAAAAACTGTCCAAAATCATCCTCATTTAAGGACTCCACAGCTAAGAAGAACAAACGATTCGAAAGCAGATCTGTAATATCTATCTCGTGCATCACTGCCGAAAATACATCTACACACGGCTCGTATACATAAATTGCCGCATCATGATTGTTCTGCAAAAAGACACGCGCAAATTCCCCGTTTGCCAAGCCACACACGCTTACAAATGAATTCTCAGGCATAGTGAAATATTCATTCATCCGTTTTTCTGCTTCTCTCTGCGGATTATAGGTAGAATTCAAGTAATAATCCTTATCCTCTGCATGATAGCCAACGATTCTCTCTCCATTTTTTGCCGTATCTACAAAGGCCCGACATCCTGAATGGTTATTTTCATATGTAACAAATGCATTCCATAAAGCTTCGTTTTTTTCTTTTAAGGCTTTTAAATTGTTTTCGTATACTATGCTCATATTTCCTCACAATGTTTTACAGGCTGTCCAACAATTCCACTAATTCATATGTGATCAGATCCGCCATCAAGGTTCCATCCTCCTCTTCCATCGCAGAAAGGATTGGCGTAAGCGCATCTGTAACTAATTTCTGCTGTACAGTCTCATCTTCTATGCTATCTGCAATTAACGTGAGATTCGGAATCACGGCGTTCATTGCTGCAATTCCATCCGATACACGCCCCTGATATAAGATATCCGCAATCGTAAGCAATGTTTCTTTTGTATCCTGTATTAGTTCCTGTTCCATAAAAACCTCCTTATACAAAATATGGCTGACTCGCAAGCGAGCCAGCCGATAAATTGTTCAATAATATGAAATTACTGAAGTAATGAAAGTACACCCTGTGTAGACTGATTTGCCTGAGCCAACATAGACTGTGCAGCCTGCTGAAGAATATTATTCTTCGTGTAGTTGGTCATCTCTGTAGCCATATCAGTATCACGAATCTGTGATTCAGCAGATGTCAGGTTCTCTGAGTAGTTCTCGAGGTTATCGATTGTGTACTCAAGTCTGTTCTGCTTAGCACCAAGCAATGATCTTGCAGCAGATACAACCTTAATCGCTGAAGAGATAAGCGTCATAGCTTCTGAAGCCGCTACATGTGTGAACATGTTCAAAGTACCGCCAGTTGTTGATGTATTCGCTGCAACTGTGGAACCTGAAGCGCCAAACAAGACAGAAGCACTCATCGCGTCAATTGAGATTTCCATGTTCTCGCCAGAATTAGCACCTACCTGAAGCTGTTTTCCAGAGAAGTTACCATTCAAAAGCTTTGTGCCGTTGAATGCAGCCTTTGTAGAGATAGAATCAATCTCCTTAGCAAGCTCGCCAATCTCATCCTGGATTGCCTTACGATCTACAGATGCATTTACATCGTTGGCTGCCTTTGTAGCAAGCTCACCCATACGCTGAAGAATGCTGTGGATCTCGCCCATATTTCCTTCTGCTGTCTGGATAAGAGATACGCCATCCTCAGCATTCTTAACTGACTGGTTAATACCTCTGATCTGATTTCTCATCTTCTCACTGATGGAAAGACCTGCTGCGTCATCAGCTGCTCTGTTAACCTGATATCCGGAAGACAACTTCTCAGTTGACTTAGATACTGCCTTAACGTTAGCGCCCAACATTCTGTTTGTGTTTGCTGCCTGCAAATTGTGCTGTACTACCATAATAATTCCTCCTTGAATTTATTCCCGCGTCCTTGCGAGAAGTACTGGGGCAACGCCCCGTGAATAGTATGTATGTTAGAACCCGTTCTGGGTAGTAACCTTGTTTACAGGAACTTGTTTGTTCCTTACACCTTATATATCGGACTGGAACTAATATCCTTAACCCTTTTTATAAAGTTTTTTTATTTTTTTCTGTCATAGAGCAAAGAGTCATTCACCATGCCATTTGCCATAGACTTGTAGTATTTGTTCGCAGCCGTTTTCGACTGCTTCATCTGGCGCACGCCCTGGAATTTCACTGAGAATACCTGCTCCGTCACTGCCCGGTTACGTTCTTCCACTGCTTCAATCTGCATACCGAGATCTACGCAGGTGCGAATCAGATCCTGTATCGCAAGCAACGCATCCCGATAAGCTGCCGGTTCCTGTTGTATCTCGATCCGTACACGATCATAGACAGAAGAAAACCCTTTGTCGATCTCGTTGATATTATCAATCAAGACATCTTTCTTCTCAACAATCTCTGAAAAACGCTCGTCATCAAACTTCTCTGCTGCCGCAATCATCGACTGCTCATTCGTCAGCTTCAAAATCTCTGCCAGATACTTCCGTTTTCGCTCCAGTGATTCCCGCATGATATTCACATAAGTTCCGGTTTGATTCATATCCTGCCTCCTAGCTCAGTGATACCTGCGGTCCCTTGGCATTCTTCATAACTTCCTTCCACACATCGCGCATGCCACGAAGCTCCTCTAAAGCTCTCTCCAGAAGCTCCATGTCTTTCTTCATATTCGCCTCTGTCAAAAGTGCGAAGATATAATCATACATGCGTTTGAAATCCTCCGCAACCGGATATTTCATGTTCAGTGTGGATGTCAGTTCTACAATAATATTCCGACATTTCTGAATGTTCGTGTTTACCTTCTCATAGTCTTTCTTTTCAAGTCCTACAATTGCAACATTACAAAACTTTACCGCGCCTTCATAAAGCATCAATGTAAGCTCTGCTGGTGTTGCTGTCTCTACCCGACTATAGCCATATGCTTTTGCTGCTGTGTTATATGCCATTTACATAACCCCTCCATCTACTTATGATGCACTTCCGAACAAGGATGACAGATAGGATTGCTGTGACTGTAACTTTGCCATCGCAGACTCCATCTTTGAGAACTGATCATAATATTTATCTTCCAGTGCTTTTAATTTCTCATCCCACTTATCGATGTCGTCATCATAATCGTCGATCTCGCTATCCATCGTCTTATCATTATAGAATGTCTGTGTACTACGAACACCTTCAATACGTGTCATGGATTTCCGCAGATAATCATACATCTGTGTGCCAACACCGGAAGTACTTGTAGTTCCACCGATTACCTGTCCTACAATATCACTGCCACTCTCCAGCAGATTTCTCAACGTGTTTGTCTCAGAAGAATACTGGTCATCATCCTCATCGCCAAGGATATGAAGCTTTCCATTCTCTGTATAATCGCCAGTCACAATGCCAAGTGATGCCAATGTCATTGTCTTGGTACTGCCATCCGCCAATGTTACAGTCACTCCTTTATTCAGGGTTGTACGCATACCGGAAAGCAATGTCTGCAGCGTAGAATCCCGCCGAAGCAGTCCCTGCTTTGCCTTTTCTTCCCACTTCTCAATCTGGGTATCAGACAACTTTTCTTTTTCATCATCGGTCAGAGCATCATATCCGGCATCTTTTTCGTTATAATATTTATTCATCTCGTCAATCAGCTCATTATATGATTTGACGAAATTTTTGATTGTGTTATAAGCACTGTCAACATCTGCAGAAACTTCGATATTTACTGCAACATCTGTCTTTGCCTTTGCTGTAATCGTAAGTCCGTTGACTGTCAAGGTGTTACTGTCACTTGTATACTTTACATTGTTGTAATAGATGATTGCGTCTCTGGCATCAATCTTCGTTGCCTTGCTGCCAAGTCCCAGAATGTCCAACGCATTGCTGTCGCTGGAAGTCAGGTTAAAATCATTCGCAGCACCGGTTTTTGATGCATTGAGATAAAATCTTCCATGGGATGCATCAAAGCTGGCTGAAACACCCATCTTGGAAAGTGCCGTCGTGAAATCATTGATTGTCGACTTCTCATCTACGACAAAATCCTTGCCATTTACCGAGAATGTCGTACCTACATTGATTCCGAGATCTGCCAATTTCGTAGAACTGGAGATATCAGCACTTGTAAATTCATATTTTACCTTTGCTGTAAAGTCAACGCTCATAGTGTTGCCACTCGTCGCATCCTTATCATAACCAAGCACACCATTCACGCCTAATGCCCCTGTATTCACAATGAACGTCGTTCCAACCAAATCGCCACTCTCGTTTGTCGTGGCTGTAGCATTTGTGAAGGTCAGCTTTCCATCCTTGATACTTGCAGAAAGGCCTTTGAATCTCTCATCGTTCGCGATCTTTTCATTTAACTCTGCAAGAGATGCAACACCGTTTTCTCCGTCTCCGCCAATTATAAAATCCACAGATTCTGAATCATTTCCAATGGTGATGATCTGTCCCTTCAGATTCAGACTGTTTCCATCCGCATCTGTCATATCCTCAAATTTCGTAGACAATCCTGCATCATTATATCCTGTGTAGGACTTTCCATACATTTTAATATTGTCACCAGTCAAGTATGCGGAAGACGCGGTCTGCTCAACAGACACCTTATGTGTACCATTTGTAGCGCCTGCCCCTGCCTTGACAGATACCTTTGTCTCATCACTGGCAGTTGCCTTTTTTGTCTTATAATTACTAACTGTCTTAAACGCAGAAAGCTGTGTCTTGTAGAAGTTGTAGATCTTTGTATTAAGTCCGCTCCAGATCTCCTTCTTCCACTCGGCATCCTGCTTTTTCTGCTTGATCTTATTTACTTTTTCAGAACTGGCACTGACCAGTTCTTTTACCATGCTCTCGGTATCCATACCGGATACGAGACCTGTCATTCTCATTGCCATGATGATTCCTCCTTATTCTGGTATCGCCCCCTCGCGTTCGCTCGGCGGCAGTTCGTCAAACCCATCCTAAATCACTCACTTTGTTCGTGATGGGTTGTCCTCTATCGTCTCTCATCAACCAGAAGCCCAGCCATCTCCCATGCCTTTGCAAGCATATCCAGTGTCTTCTCTGGCGGAATCTCTCGAATAACCTCATCGGTGTCACTATCTGTAACCGTAATCGAAATACGATTTGTATCTTCATGATACTTAAAACTAAGCTGTGTATGACGAAGCGGACTTGCCTGCTTTACTGTCTTGTTCAGATCATCCACAGCTGCCTTGATCTTGTCCGGTGCTACTTCCTTATCGGTCTGTACCGCACCACGATCCTGCGATCCCGGCTGACTGTTGTTATTGCTGTTACCCTTTCCACCTACCGGCGGCAAACTTGCAGCCTGTACCTGCTGCTGTCCTGCAGTACTTCCTGTGTTCACATCCACCGTCTCGGACTGCGGACGTGTTACTCTTGTCTGTGAACTTACATTCAGGGCTCCTACGCCCCCGATTCCATCCATCGCCATAATCTATACGCCTCCTTGCGTGAACTGCTTGTACACCTTCCATCCTTGAACGGCATACACCCATTTGTTTCCTATTAGTTGTATCGTCAACTAATCACCCATACTTTACCACTTTATAAGAGTTTTTTCAAACTTTCTACATCAAGATTTGTGGCAGATTCGCGGTTTTCTTCCTGAATCTGTGCATAAATTTCCTTTCGATAGACAGGCACGCTCTTCGGTGCAGAGATACCGATCTTTACCTGATCGCCTTTCGCCTCAAGCACAGTGATCTCAATGTTATTGCCTATCACGATGGATTCGCCTTGTTTTCTGGATAGTGCTAACATATTACTCACCTGCCTTTTCTTTCATTTTCTGGATTGCCGCGTAAGCATTAAATTTTACTTTATAATCTTCATTTTCCACGATCACCTGAATGGCTTTTCTGCCCTCTGTGTTGATAATGATCGGTGCTTTCAGATTCGCTGTCATCTTCGTTAAGTCCGAAGGAATCGACAGTGTTACAAACATCAGAATATCCGCATCTGCCGGATCGCCGATGTTCTTCATCAGCTCATCCTCCACGATCGGACCATAATCATCAATCAATTCCGATGGATGGATGATTGGAAGTGCCAGTGCCGGCTCCTCCATTGACTGTAACCAGCTGATCTTTGAACGCACTTCCCGTTCACTGTCATAAATAATTGCAAATTTCTTTAAATTCTCAAAGCCGATTAATCCCATTGGAAATTCAATGATCTTATCCTCCGCGATATCGACCGTACCGAATAATCTTGTTTCTGCTACCATGCTTTATCCCTCCTCAAAATTTAGAAATCGTTCCTCATTATAATGTATACAATAATAACGATTTCTCCGTTCTTCGAACTCTCGAAACCGTAACAGCCATGCGCATTCCGGGCTATCGCCCTACAGATAATCAATCAATGATGCTCTGACCAGATTGCTTGTTGCCGCAAGCGCTGCCTCATATACGACATTGGCTTCCTTGAAGTTCAGTGCCGCCTCCTCGCTGGATACATCCTCATTCTCTGACTTCAATTCCTTGAAGGTACTGTACTGCTCTGTCACACGTGTTTTAATCATGTCAAGCTTTGTCATGCGGCTTCCGACATCGGACTGGATTGCAGATACCTGATCCATATATCCCTGGAAGTTTGTGATATTCTTCGCAAATGTCTTCTGCATCGTCTCTTTCTTGATAGCGATTTCAACATTGATATCTTCCAGCATCGCGTTGATCTGTTTTACCGCATCGTCATTCGATGCATACTGGTTATCTTCCAGCATACTCTTTAACTTCTTTTCCGTCTTCTCTGCCGCATCCAATTCCTGTAACGTATAGATCAGATCGTTGATATTGTTGCTCATATCATCGTTGATGATATTCTTTCCTTCCGTATTGACCTGAATACTCTGGCTGAAATTCACTTCATAATAAATCGACTGTGTCCGGTCATAGGTATCATAATCTACCTTCTTAATACTGCCATCCGGTTGTTCGGTATACTGCGTACAGTCAAAATAATGCTCCGGGCGGAGGTCGCCTGCCTCAAACTCATTTTTCGCGTAGTCAACTACGATATCATCCGCCTGCTTGAGTGTGTTATACACATTCTCACCGAAGATGATCTCGCCAGTCTCCTCGATAATGTTGATCTCATCCGGTCCGACCTGATAATAAGTATCGGCATCCGCCGTTGTCTTCACCGTCTGGGTAAATCCGCTCAGATTGATCGTGTTACCATTTGCGTCCAGCGCCTTCAATGAAAGCGCTGCATTTCCCTGACTATCTGTATCGGAAATGCCTTCATACGCCAGATTCAGACGATATACCTGTTGCTTGTCCGGCTTCACATACGCACTTGTACCTGCCAGAATTCCGTCTACATCTTCACTGTTCACACCATTTAATACAACGGTCTTCATATCCAGATCATCCGCAGTCAGATGCTGTGTGATCTTATAAGAATATTTCTTGATATCCTCTGTCTCGTTGAATGCAAGAGAACGGTCGGTTTTATATCCGGAGAAGATATATCGACCGGCGTAAGTCGAATTTCCCTCGCTGTTAATCATATCCTGCATCTCTTTTAATACATCAATGATCGCACTTCGGTCGGAGGTATTAAATGAATCCGTCGAACCCTGTGTACAATAGCTCTGGATATCTTCGAGTCGTGCAGTGATGTTATCGAGAGAGGTTGTCGTAATCTTCAACCACGATTCCGCATCGCCAATGTTTTTATCCTTGTACTGCTCCAGCTGTGTTACCATCGTACGAAGCTTCAGCGCACGCACGGCAACAACCGGATCTTCGGATGCCTTTGTAATTTTCTTTCCTGTCTCCATCTGCGTTGTGCGGTTGTCCACATTTGCCATCGTCTTCTGCATGTTGCGCAGAGAGTTGTTGGAGATCATCTGATTCGTAATTCTCATATACTACCTCCTCAATTGTGTATATACATTTTTACACAATTGCTTCTTACGTTAACCCTTATTATACACCGGTCTCGTTGATCAGCTTATCATATACTTCATTCAATACAGATATTACCTTAGATGCCAGCCGGTACAGTTCCTGGAACTTTGTCAGGTTCGAACCCTCCTCGTTCTTATCAACACCGGAAATGGATGCTCTCTGGTTATCGATCGTGTATCGGATATCGTCCTGATTTGCTGCAAATACTTCATTTTTCTTCGTATCGACTGCCATGTTCGTTGTGATCGCCTGCAGGAAATGCGAAACATTGCCCTGCTGGAACATAGAAGAATCCGTCAGTCCAGCCATCATCTTTTCCAGGATACCTCTCGCTTCTATGTTGCCCTGATCAATGTCTCCCTTGTAAGACACAACGATCTTCTTCGGATCAGTCTTCCACTGCTGGTTCAGCTCCCAGTTCAGTCCGTTCAGACGGTAATAACTGTCATCGCTGGAAGAGATTGTTCCGGTTCCCTGCATAGTGCCCTTCAATACGAAATCATGTCCATCCGGCGCCTGTGCGGTAAATGCATCGAGTCCCGGATTTCCATCCGCATCGGCACCCGCGCTTGTCAGGTCGTTCATGTACTTGGAGAACACACGAACCAGCTCGTTTAACTTCGCCTGATAATACGGAATACCCTTTGTCATATTTTTGACACCAATCTGTGCCTGACGTCCATCAATACCGACCGGGAAGATAGCAGTCACTTCTGCATTCTTTTCGTTGATCATCGTCATATTTTTAAATGTGAAATTGTTCAGCTTTCCGTCTGCATCGTACTCCGCAGTCCAACCATCATACAAGTAATCCTTGCCATTTAAGGTGATCGTTCCTTCGGTTGGGATATTCAGATCCTTCATGGCAATGCTCTCTGCAAGCGACACAGTCACTTCCGATGGATTGTCGGATACGGCGGTTGTCGTTCCGGAGAACACCTCGCCGTTGTTGCCGTCACGGATATTGAACAGACCTGCGATTCTTCCGGTTGTGTTCGCGGTATTGAAGAATTCGCCCGCGGTATCATCCGCGTTTTTCCAATAGATATCAACCAGACCATCCTGATCGTTCTGGTTTACTTTCTGTTCCCGCGGTACAACCGTCAGTTCATTGTAACCAAGCTCATCAACCAGTATTTCACCATTGATGCGGATTGTCAAAGTCTTGGCGTTCGCTTCAACCTGATCATCGCCCACACCATACATGATGCTTCGCTCGTCCACATCAACATTTACATATTCGGATAGTTTGTCGATACATACGCCACGCTTATCACGCAGGTCGTTTGCATTTCCACCCTTTAATTCGACTGTGATAATCTCCTGTGTCAGCTCGTAGATCTGCTTTGAAAGGGAGTTCACTTCGCTGACTGCAAGTTCAACCTCATCATTGATCGTCTTCTGTGTCGACTGGAAATTGCTCGCAAGCTCATTTACCATATCTGTGAAAGAATCTGCCGTGAGTGCAAAAGAGATTCTCGTAGTATAATCAGCTGGCTTTGTTGAGAGATCCTGCATGGCATCGGACATCTCTGCCATCCATTTTGTATAGCCTGCCTCGGAAGTCATCTCGTTCATATATGTCTGTAACTGTTCGAGATTGTCATGCTGTGAATTGTACTGGCTGTACTTGGAATTTGCAGACCAGTATTTCGTGTCGTAGTATGCATTTCTCTGACGCTCTACAGCGGAGGCTGTGATACCGGTTCCCATCATACCGTATGTCTTATTCAGTCGTAGGGCGTCCGATGCAGAAGCCTGCACGTTCTGTCTGGAATATCCTTTTGTGTCCGCATTGGATATATTGTGCGCGGTCGTATTAAGCGCCGTCTGAAAATATGTCAGTCCCGAAAGACCTGTATTAAGTCCTAAAAATGTAGATGGCATCGCTTCCACTCCTTCTTTGTCAATTGCGAATTATCGTTTCTTTTATGCGCCCAGCTTCTCGATCAGATATGCAATCATCTCGGATACGGTGTTGATGTATCGGGAGGACGCATTGTATGCATGCTGGAATTTGATCATGCTGGATAACTCCTCGTCGGAGGATACACCGAGCAGCTGCTGTCTCGTATTCTCGGCGTCGGACACTGCCTGCTGTCCGGTTTCCATCATGGATTTGTACGTGTAACCACGGTCTGACAGATCATCCATCATTCCGCTGTAATAATCTTTGTAATTGCACTGTACCAGTGAATTCGGGCTGACCGTTGCGAACTTATCGTTCCATCGTGCCAGCAGTTCATCTGCGATCGTCTGTGCCTCCTCGCCCGATACACGGGAAAGTGGAAGCAGGGACGGATTCTGCAAAAGCTTCTCATTTACCTTCAGATTTCCGATTGTATAGAGCGAATAGAAATCGTCTGGATTTTCTTCGTTATATACCCTGAACGTCTGTGTCGTTCCATCTGCCAGTGTCAATGTCTGTTCTGTGTAACGGTCTACGCTGTTTCGCACGAACAGCTCTGTACCCGGATATTCGTTGCCCTCACCCATACCGATACCGGCAGCCTCCTCGTCCAGCACCTTTACGGTAGAGCCGTCTGCCAGTGTCACGGTTTTGTTTGGACACAACGTATCGTTGATCTGTGTCACCATCGCATGGATCAGCACATCAAACTGTGCCTCCAGATTCGTGATCGTATATGGTTCTACATAGGTATTAAAATATTCCAGGTCATCGACGTAATCCTTGACGTCCTGCTCATATTGTGCCATTGCGGTCTGATAATCTGCAGGATCTGCAAAGTCCTTCTCCAAAGGCTTTGTCGGTTTCGTCGGAACGTCTGTATAATTACTGATGAAATAGCCTCGTGACATCATGAGACCATTCAGGGAACCAATATCGCTGTTGCTGTCTGCGGTCGGTACCCGGTTTATATTAAACAAAGGATCGCCATCCTGCTCCCATACAGGCATCAGGAAGTCTGTCGAAGAACCTGTGAATCCGTAATTCTGCTGATATTTCGCATTCTCGCACACCTTCTGTGTCGTCAGTGTGTAGGTTCTTCCAAGCGTAACCAGTGTATGCCCTTCCAGATACACCTCTGCTGTACCATCCTCGTTGTTCACAACTTCAGTATTTACAATCGATGAAAGCTTATCAAGTGCCTGGTTCCGCTTATCCTTTAGGTCGTTTGCCTTTTCAATGTTTCCTGCCTCAACCGCGCGGATCTGCTGGTTAAGTTCATAGATGGTAGATGCAAGGTCATTCACTGCCTTGACCTGATCCTTGATTTCCGTGTTCAGATTCCGCTGATACTCAATCAGACTGGAACGAATCGTCTGCACACGATCGATCAGGGTGAGTGCATTTGAGATAAATGCGCTTCGCGTTACGATACTGTTGGACTCCTTCTGCAGCTCCTGCATCGATGTCCACATGTCGTTTAACGTCGTATTGAAATCCTTGCCCTCTAACTCACCAAAATAATTCTCTATCTCTGAAACGGTTTCGTACTGTGCCTTGTAGTAGTTCATACGTCCGCTCTCTGTGCGGTATGTCTCATCTGCAAACTGGTCACGCACCTGTCGGATCTGTGCCGTCACAACACCCATGCCGACGGTGTTCGTGTAATACGATTCCGTTGAAATCTTGTTATAAGCCTGGTCTGTCAGGAGTACCTGCTGACGGGTATAGCCCTCAGTCTGTGTATTTATTAAATTGTGTGCGGTTGCATTTAACGCATATTGACTTGTCTGAAGTCCTGTTACGCCAACGGACAACCGTCCCATAGTTCCTGCCATGCTTCTACTCCCTTATTCCTGTTAATTCTGTACATCAAATCTGCCCGGTACATCGGCGCCGCCTGCATATGCAGCGCTGCCTTTGAACATCTCTTTTGAATACTCTGCCGTCTCCGGCGCCCGGTTCAGATTCTGCATCAGATTGATATTATACTCAATCATTTCAAGTGCATCCTGAATCAGATTCTGATTATGTCCGTTTACTTCCCGCACCTTCCGTGCAAGCTTCGCCAGCTTCTCGTTGATTGCAAGCAGCGGATCATGGAACTCCGGTTGTCCTTCCAGAAATGTAACAACGTCCATCACCTTGACATCATCTGGTCGTTTGCCTAAGATATTCGCTACATTTGTCATTGTCTCGCGCCGTCTGTGTTCCACGCTTGCAAGTGCGTCTGCCAGACGCTGTTCCTTCTCGGTTGTCTCTGACAAGCGATCGAGATTATTCGACACGATCGCACCCGTCTTCTCCATCGACACCTGCAGAAGCTTCTCATACAAGGCATATTCATCATTTAATTCCGTAATCAGATTCTCAATTATACTTGCCATGCCGCATCCTCTTTTAGATATTTGTCTTGCTGTAACTGTCCAGTAATTTCTGTGCAAAATCATCCACGCTCACATCGTATGTGCCGTTGTCAATCCGGCGCTTCAGATCCTGAATCTTGGACTCTCTGACATCTGGTGTATTGCACAGTGCTGTCTTTGCTGCCTGCATATCTTTTCCCATGCTTGAGAAAGATACCTGATCCAAAAAGCTTCCTGATCCGGTTGTTCCAGAAGTCTTCGTCTTCTTGGTGCCTGTGCTGCCATAGATCTGACTGATCATATTATAGGTTCCTATTCTCATTGCTTCTCCCTCCTTTTTCTTATCTTTCGCAAGCCACAGTCTCCTGCAATTACGATTCTTCAATATGATTATCGGAAGTTTTCCCTGTATCATAACCCTTTTTATGCAAAAAAAGACACATGCACAATCAGGTGACTGTGGGGCCACTTCATTGTGCATATGTCTCTTCTCTTTTTATATATTTCATTCTGAAGAATACAGATTTGTCTTTCATCTGCAGAATCAGTCAAGGAATCGCATCTTCCCCGTCGCCGTCTTTCGTATTGTCTGCTGGCGTTCCCGCTTGTAAGCGTTTGTCATGGCATCTGCCAGTCCGCCTGCACACTCCTTACAGAATCTTCCGCTATGGATCATCTTACCGCAGCGCTCACATTCCAGTCCAACCAGAGAATCCTCGGTAAAGGATAAACGCTCCTCACGCACCCAGTATTTGATCTGTTTGATCGTAACATTACATGCTTCCGCTACCTGATTGATATTCTCACGTGGATTCTCCTCGATATATTTCTTTACTTCCTGAAACTTCTCTTCCAGCTTTTCTTTACATGCCGGACACAGCTTCTCACCCGCAATATAATTAAATAACTTCTTACAGTTTCTGCAATTCATCAGTTCCATGATTTCTTCCTCCCTATCTGTCACATATTCTTATTTTTCTGTCCTTTCCGGAACGGGTTCTATATCTTTTCTATCTTCCGGTTCCAATTGCTACACTTGTATAATAAACATCCGGGATACCCGCCGCATGCAGGCTCTTCGTACATGCCTCAATCGTCGCGCCGGTGGTGTAAATATCATCCACCAACAGCACCTTCTTATAGCTTACACTTTTTTCCGTACATTGAAAAGCCTTTTTTAAGTTTTGCTCCCGGTGTTCGGGATCCAGACTTTTCTGTGGTTCCGTATTGACCACACGTGCAAGCAGTTCCCGTTCGACCGGTATATCAAGCTTCTTTCCCAGCGCATCTGCCAGAAGCTCCGCCTGATTGTAACCACGCTTCTCCAGCTTGCGCTTATGGATTGGTATCGGAATCAGCGCATCAATCCCCAGACTCTGCAGCGAAAGTCCATGCCGTTTCACGATCTGTCCTGCATAGAATTCTGCATAATCACGCTGATTGTGATACTTGAACCGCGCCAGACTCTCATCGAGCGGATATTGGTATTTCATCGCCGGAAAGCCCTGTATATATGTTCGTACATGCCGCATACAGTCTTCGCACAGCTCCGCTTCCTCATCGGCAATCTCACACCCGCACCGCATACAAAGCGGCTGTACCGGATAGTCGATCATCGGTCTGCACTCGTCACACACCTGTCCGGTCTGTCTGCCGGTCACATCCCCACACAACGGGCAGGTTGGCGGATATATCCAATTCACAAGCTTATTCCATACTCTCATTTAACTCCTCTAACCGAAGTGCCAGCGATGTGTACCGCTTCTGTTCTTCGGAATTATCAACCATCTGATTTACCAGATTCACATCACCGACAATAATAACCAGCTGTCTCGCACGCGTGATTGCCGTGTAGATCAGATTCCGGTTCATCAGCTTCCGGTTTCCGCCAAGCAGTGGAATGATAACTGCCGGATACTCACTACCCTGTGATTTATGGATCGTCACAGCAAATGCATGCTCGATCTGATCCAGCTCCTTGTAGCTATACACGCTTTCGCGTCCATCATCAAACAGAATTGTCAGTTCCTCATCGTAATCACTGATATCGGTAATCACGCCCATATCTCCATTGAATACGCCAACACCTTCATCCAGCACATAGCCTCTGCCGGTACCTGTCTTGGAAACGCCGTAAATCTTCCACTCCTGCCGGTAATTGTTCTTGATCTGCATGACCTTGTCACCTTTTCGGAAGGTCACGTCACCACGCACATGCTCCGGCTTGTCCTTTGCTTTCGGGTTCAGACGGTTCTGCAGCTTCTGGTTCATATTCTCCACGCCGACCTCGTATTTCCGCATCGGACACAAAATCTGGATTTCCTGCGGCGAAAATCCATAGTAGTTCGGCAGGTTCTTCATCGTAAGTGTCTGCACTTCCCCGATAATCTGCGGTGCTGTCCGCTGTGGGATAAAGAAGAAGTCTTTGCTCTTGTTCGTCAGGATCAGATGCTCGCCACGCTGAATCTTATGCGCATTGAATACGATATCGCTGCCATCCTCCTGCCGGAAGATCTTGTTCAGCGTCGTAACCGGGAAGCAGCCCGAATTGATAATATCCTTCAGCACATTTCCGGCACCCACGGACGGGAGCTGGTTCACATCCCCGACGAAGATCAGTCTCGTTCCATACGGAACTGCCTGTACAAGCGAATAAAAGATATATGCATCGACCATCGACATCTCGTCCACAATGATCGCATCACATTCGAGCGGATTATCTGCATTCCGTGCAAAATGCATGCCGTGATCGTCCTGATTTTTGCTGTCCTCATCCATCGCGCCGCTGATTTCCAGCAGACGGTGAATCGTCTGTGCCGGCCATCCGGTCGACTCGGTCATACGTTTCGCTGCACGCCCGGTCGGTGCACAAAGCTTGATCTCCATGCCTTTCTTGGAGAAATATTTGATAATAACATTGATGATTGTGGTCTTTCCGGTTCCGGGACCACCGGTAATAACTGCCACACCGGCTTCGATGGCCGATTTCACAGCCGCCCGCTGCAGCTCATCCAATGTCAGTTTTTCTTCTTTTTCAATCTTCTGAATTTCTCGTTCCAGCTCGTCCTGTTCCATATCATAGCGAAGCTGCAGATCGGTAAGCAGTCTTGCAGAATTCAGCTCCACATAATAATTCGACGCCAGATAGACGACATCCTCTTCATCGATCTGCTTGATCATGATCTTGCCTGCAATCAGAAGCTCCATCAGCTGCTGTTCAAACAGGGAAACCGTCTGTTCATACGCCGATTCCGCACTTGTCGCGTCCGCGTATTCTGCATAGCCAAGCGCCGACTGTCCATAGATACCTTCCACATCCGTCGCGGTGTCGCGTGTCAGCTCCACGCAGCGGCGCAGCAAAAGCTGCTTCGGCAGGTACATATGCCCTTCGCCGCCTGCCATATTCAGTACATACAGCACAGCTGACCGCAGCCGGAATTCAGAATCCTGTGAAATTCCCATACGCTTCGCAATATCATCCGCGATACGGAATCCGATACCGGAAATATCCTCCGCCAGCTTATATGGATTGCCACGCAGGATATCATAGACTTTATTTCCATATGTATTGAAGATGCGAATTGCCAGATTCACCGAAATTCCATACTGTGCCAGAAAAATGGCAACCTCCTGAAATTCCTTCTTCTCCAGATATGAAGTTGCGATTGCCTGTGCCTTTCGTTCTGAGATTCCACTGATCTCTGCGAGGCGTTCCGGTTCCTCCTCGATGATGCGAAGGGTATCATCCTTGAATTTCTTGACGATTTTCTTCGCCAGAACGGCACCGATACCCTTGATGATTCCAGAGCCCAAATACCGCTCAATTCCAAGTGTATCCTTTGGCATCTGAATCTCGCAGGAGGAGAATTTGAACTGAATATCATACTGCGGATGATTCACGTATTCTCCCTCTGCAATCACATAGAGACCTTCACCGGCACCCGGCAGGGTGCCAACGAAGATCTCTTCTCCTTCTTCGCCTTCCACGGACATCACACAATAGCCCGTTTCGTCGCTCTTATATACGATTTTTTCTATGTAGCCTTCTCTAATCATGTCATGATCCTATTTGTATTTTATGCATTTTGTGTCTGCGTAGTTGCTACAGCCTGTTCCTGCTCATGCAGCTCCTCCGGCGTGATCGCTGCGCTCTGTTTCTTCATGGATTCGTATAGCTGCTGTGCCAGACCAAGCTTACCCTGGTCGCTGACCAGCTTTGCATACTGTTGTGCCTGCAGGTCATATGCATAATCTGCATATGGGTTGTCATCCTCATCGCTGTCGGACTTGATTGTGGATTGTACCTGCTTATACACCTGCTCGACCAGATATGCTTCGAACTCCTTACATGCTGCAAGCATCTCCTCATCGGTTGCGTCCGAGGAGGTTGATTTCTTGATCTGATTGGTTAAGCTGCTCGTCTGCGCCTGTGTCACATACGAGGAATAATCTTGATTTGTAAGGTTTGTGATGTTTTCCATAAGGTCACCTTTCCTCTACCTAACGAAGAGCATTAGCCTGTTGCATCATTTCGTCGGATGCCTGAATTGCTTTGGAATTCATTTCGTATGCACGCTGTGCCACGATCAGGTTAACCATCTCGTTTGCAACATCGACATTTGATGCCTCCGTATAATACTGATGCGTCTTTGTCTGCTTCACTGCCGCATTTCCATTCTCCGCAACAGCCGCACCACTTGCGACGGTTACCGAATAATTATTGCTGCCTTCCTTGGAAAGGCCTGCCGGATTGTTAAACTGGTAAATACCAAACTTAACCGGACGTCCATTCGCATCTGTCAGCACAGCTGGATTTCCGCTTGCATCCGGGAATGCCAGTGTCCCGTCCTGATTAACTACCAGATCCGTTGCCACACGGTTAGATGGCAATACGATTACATTTCCATATGCATCCAGAACCGGATTTCCATCGGATGTACAAAGCATGTTTCCATTTGCAACCGGCGAAATTTCAAACGAACCGTCTCTTGTGTACTGCAATTCCCCACTCTCCGTGCGAATCTGGAAGAAACCGTCACCCTCGAGCGCTACGCTGAACGGATTCTCCACATGTGTCAGATTTCCCTGTGTAAATGTGCTTGTAATCGCTGCCACACGGCTTCCAAGTCCAACCTCTGCAGCAACCGGCTTGTTCTCGCCTGCATTGTTTGTCGATGTCGACTGCAGATTCTGATACAGCAGGGACTTGAAGCTCGCCTGCTGTGATTTATAACCAATCGTATTAATATTTGCTACGTTATTCGCAATTGTATCTACATTGACCTGCTGTGCCCGCATACCGGATGCAGCTGTCCAAAGTGATCGCATCATACGCCGCTACCTCCTATCTTCCACTATAACCGCCCGATTTCATTGACTGCCTTGTCCAGGGTCTGATCGATCGTCTGAACCATTTTCTGATTTGTCTCATACGCTCTTGTGACCGCAATCATATCAACCATCTCTGTGACCATATTGACATTTGACATTTCCAGATATCCCTGATTGACCGTCACATCCGCCTGCGTCTGTACTGCGCCATCTACCGCCTCGTACATGTTCTCACCATAGCTGGATAACGCATCGTAGCTCTGAAAATCAACCAACTGCAATTTCGCAACATACGTATTGCCGGAGTATATCTCTCCCGCCTGATTTACGCTGATCTTGACCAGATTTGCATTCGGAATCTGTATACGATTACCGCCTTCCGCCAGCACATAATCGCCATCCTTTGTCACAAGATAACCGTCCCTGGTTACAGTGAAATCGCCATCGCGCGTGTAGCGTGTCGTTGTCGTTCCACTCTTGTCCGTTGTGCTGATGGTAAAAAATCCGCTGCCGGATAATGCCAAATTGTACTGGTCTTCTGTCTGTCTGAAATTTCCCTGAGACATATCATAATACGTCTCTCCGATCTTCACGCCAAGGTTCACGCCGCCTATGCCCTGCTTTATGTTTGGTCCGATCGTTGGATCGTCAATCTTGACTGCCAGCTGGCGGTCAAAGGACTGCGATGTAACGTCCACCTTTTTGTAGCCGGTCGTGTCCGCATTCGCCATGTTGTTTGTGACAACATCCATTCTCTTTTCCTCGTTGCGAAGTCCGGTCCATGCCGTGTACAACCCTCTTACCATCGTTTCCCTGCTTTCTACTTTCGCTCACTCAAAAACTCAATATACTTACCTGTACCGATTGCCACTGCAGTCAGTGGTTCCTCAGCTGTCATCGTTGTGATTCCGGTGTTCTCCTCGATCAGATCCTCGAGTCCGTGCAGCAATGCACCGCCACCAGTCAACACAATTCCACGGTCTGCGATATCAGCTGCCAGTTCTGGTGGCGTACGCTCCAATACCGAGTGTACCGCATCCACAATCTGGGATGTCACCTCGCGCAGTGCCTCCTCGGTCTCATCCGAAGATACCGTTACCGTCTTTGGAAGTCCGGTTACCAGATTTCTTCCACGGATATCCATAGAAATATTTTCTGGTCGTT
The DNA here is from genome assembly GCA_002431865.1 of Lachnospiraceae bacterium UBA5902. Classification (GTDB taxonomy): domain Bacteria; phylum Bacillota; class Clostridia; order Lachnospirales; family Lachnospiraceae; genus Coprococcus_C. The sequence continues at coordinate 27,416 of DJEI01000071.1, read as the reverse complement.
TGTAACAAGTTCCAATATTGATCTTGATCTCCTCTGCCGAACGCTCACCGATCAACAGATTATGACGTTTCCGCATAAAACGGACAATTGCATCATCGAAATCATCCCCCGCTACTTTGATGGATGATGATACAACGACTCCATCGAGTGAAATAACTGCAATGTCAGAAGTACCGCCTCCGATATCCACGATCATATTTCCGCATGGTCTGGAAATGTCGATACCGGCTCCGATTGCGGCTGCAACCGGTTCCTCAATGATATATACATCTCTGGCTCCTGCCTGATAAGTCGCATCCTCAACAGCCCGCTTCTCTACATCCGTAACGCCGGATGGCACGCATACGCTGATACGCGGTCTTCTTCCGAAGAAGCTCTTGCCTACTGCTTTCTGAATAAAATATTTCAGCATCTTTTCTGTCGTTTTATAATCGGAGATTACACCCTGTCTGAGCGGACGCACCGCAATGATGTTTCCAGGTGTTCTTCCGAGCATCAGTCTTGCCTCTTCTCCGATTGCCATGATCTGTTCGGTATCCCTGTCATAGGCGACTACGGACGGCTCCTTCAATACGACGCCCTTTCCTTTGACATAGACTAATATACTGGCGGTTCCTAAGTCGATTCCAATGTCTGAACTTGCCACGTCTTGTTCCTCCTATCTATATATCGGAAATTTCCTAATTATCCTTAGCTTTTTTCATAATAATCATGGTCGCAGCGCCTCCCTGTAACCATTCAATTGGTACTTCCGTGATATCCATAATCTCATCGAGTGCCGGCACATAACTGCACCAATTTGTAACCTTACGTCCTGCAATATCCTTGCGGACGCCATCCATATGCTCAAATTTATCACGCAGATTTTTCAGAATCTTACGGCTGTCGCCACCAGTCAGATCATAACCGAGCATATCATTGAGCGCCTTGTTTGAGAAGAATACATAACCGGTGTACAAATCCCGGATAAAAATGCCCTCATGGAAACTATTGTATGTTTCTATCAGATGTTTATTCACATTTCGCACATTATCATCGCCGTCCGCATTTTCCAGCATGTTCTGAATCAACAGGGAGATACTCTGTGAGAAACGAAGCTCCTCTTTCGTCCAGATTCGTTCCGATTTCGACTCTGCAAAAATCAAAACACCATACAGTCTTCCTTCCAGATAGATCGGATATGCAATCTCTGCCCGGAAATTATACCGCATCAGATTGATCACATCGCGCTGCGTCATATTCGTACGATCCAGCATACAACAGCCGTTACCGCTTTTGATGGCATCCATCACCAGATACAGACGTTCTGGCAGTAATGTCAGTATGTCATCCCCCGGCAGTTCACCTGATACATCAAAATAACTCCGCAAGCTGTATGCTTTTGGATTCTCCTTGTCAAAGGTATATAAAAACATGCGGTCCAGATCCATATGCAGTGCAACCTCACGCAGCGTCTCACCAATGACCTGTTCTACATCTTCGCTCAACTTACTGTTGATCTTCGACAATGCGTTGTTAACAATACTCTGTCGTGCCAGTTCCTCGCGCAGCTTCTTGCCTGCGCCACGGGACTTCGCAGATTCCACGATAGAATTATAGCTTTGCAGCAGGAAGTCCGATACCAGCTCTGCCGTCGTCCAATGAAGCTCGTAGATCTCCTCCAGATGCTCCGTCTCCTCCGGTGTATAAGAGCCAAGCACCCAGAACCCCTGCAGATTATCACCCACACAGATTGGTGCCATTGCCAGTTTTCCATAGCCGCCTTCCTCGCGGTCAAAGATATGTGGCTTCATCTCTGCCAGCACTTCCTCCTTCATCGTCTTGAAGAACTCCTTGTAGGTTGGCGTTTCAAACAGATCATAGAAATCACCCAGATCGGTCGCAGGTCCGACTGGTGTAGATTCCACCTTGCCATTCTCATCAACAAACACAGAATACAAATTAGTGAGCTGCGAAAATCCACTCATGATCATCTCCATCTTCTGAATCTGCGGAATCATGCCCGGATTGTCCAGCTTGCTGATTACCAGTGATCCCGTTGGTGAAATCTGCATGCGTCTGTTTGGCTCTTCAATCGCCCGTTTAATCTCCGCCTGTTTTTCTTCTTCCTTCTCCGCAGAGATATCGCGGATATAAAATTCTACTTCATACGTATTTTCTTCCTCTGACACGACTTCAATGCAGATATTCACACGTGCCTGGCGAAGTATTCCGTCATCCCCAACCATACGATATTCATGCACATAATCCTGCACGCGATTGTCAATCGCATTATGAATCGTCTTCATTACCATCTCTCGATCCGATGGATAAATATAATCCTCGGACAGTTTCATTCCTTTGTTCAGCATCTCGACATTCATACCAATTTCGGATGCATTTGGTGAAACGTACACCAGACTGGAACCCGGCACGCCAATAATATATCGTTTCACAAGTACGATATATCCCGTTTTTTCGATTGCTTTTCTGAGGTATTTGTTTTCAATTACCATGCCACTCGCCCCCCTCTTATCGTATCGTAAAGCCTCGGTATCTAATAAGGCTGTCACACACAATGTGCGACAGCCCCGTCTATACTGCTTTCAAAATCTGACTAGTTGTTGCTGATCTCAGGGAATGCCTGATCTGCAACCTTAATCGTATTATCTACGGAAATAACAACATTATCAAGTGCTGCTTTCATCTGTGCCATATATTCGCTTACGCTCTCGCACTCACGCTTCACAGACATGCGTGTATTGTATGCCTCTGTTCTGGCCTGATTCCGCATCTCCTCGCACTCTGCAGTTGCCTCAGCGCGCATATTGGCACATGTCTCCTCTGTATGATCATTCAAAGACTGGCATGCGCTCTCCGTATCTGCACGCAATTTATCTGTTTCTTCTCTTGTCTCACGCTTCACACGCTCACACTCTGCATATGTGGATTCCTTGCGCTCCTGACATTTGCTCTTTGTCTCTGCATCCAGTCTCTCACAGGCTGCAACCGTCTCTGCATGCATGCGCTGGCACTCGGCTGTTGTCTCCTCTGACATCTGACGGCAGGCATCGCTTGTCTCCTGTGTCTGTCTGTCGCACTCTTCCTCTGTCTTTGCGCGCAGTTCTTCACACTCCTTCTGTGTCTGCTTTGTCAATGCATCTGCACTCTCACGTGCCTCCAGCAAAGTTCTGGAAATTGACTCATAACGGCTGGCTGATTCTTCTTCCCTTGTCTCATACGCCGACATCTTGTCGCGGAGCTGTGTCACTTCTACCTGCAGCTCATCGTTTACCTTCTTGAGGTTCTCGATTGTACTGGAAGATTCGTTCAGATTTACCTCCCGCATCGTGTGGAGATTCTTTACTGTTTCTGACAGCTTCAATACGTTTGCCTTTAAATCTGCAACCTCTTTCTCGTGCTCTGCTGTCAATTCGTCTATATAATTTTCTACTGCCTTCTTGTCATATCCACCAAACGATGTGGTCTTCAAAGTTACATCCATTATACAATTCTCCTTTCGAATGTCCATTATCCAATATGTTTCTTAATTATACCATAAGAATTTCGTTTATGCATCATTTTTTTACTATGGATTTCTGGTCGAAAAATGCCTATTTGGTTTGAAACATATATTTTCAGATGATTTATTCCATATACAAATTACTTTAACGGACGTTTGAATTGACGATAATGGTTCACTCCGGGACCGCTTCCGCTTAGTTGCTCCGCGCAGCGGTACTAAATTCGTGTTTCACACTCATTAAGTACCGGCGGTCGCAAATGTCCCTTCGTAAATCCATTATCGTCAATTCAAACTGTGCATTAAAAGGTTTAATAAAAAGTATGTGTGTATTGATATTTGCTTTCACTTTATGATACACTAAGGACATGTTTAATCATATAAAAATTATTACGAGGTGATCTTTAAATGAACTTTTTCACGAAAATTCATGCAAAAAAATACAAACGATTTTCTCTTTTGCCGATTTGTATGCTGTTAATTTTTTCATTAACCGCATGTACCGCAAATGTGGAGAAACGGTATCAGACTTACATCAAGAGTTTGATCGCGATCAATTACCTTGGTGCAACCAAAGACTACATTGCTGCGTCCGGTGCAAATCAGGAAGATGCAGATGCACTTTATCAGGCAAACATTGATCTGCTGACTGACAATATCCTCACCTATTACAGCGTAAATATTGATGATGCACCAGAGATGCGGGAGCAGTTCGAGTCTCTTGCCAGGAATATTTATAGCAAGGTCAATTATAAGGTGGATAAAGCGAGAAAAGATGGTAGTGTTTATCTGGTGGATATCACGATTTACCCGATTAACCTGTTTGCACAGACATCTGCGGAGGTTACCTCTTATGTTGAAACCTTTAATAACGATGTAAAAGCCGGAACGTACAATGATTATTCTCTCACCGATTACGAAACATTATTCGCGCAAGGTTTGATTGACATCCTGAATGCAGGCTGCGAAAATATGAGTTATGCAGATCCGCAGGTTGTAACCGTTGAAATTATCGAAGATGGAAATAAATATTATATCAGCGACCGCGATTTCATGCAGATTGACGCCGCTATGATCAGTTCCGCGATTGTGACTGAGACAGCAACATCGACAGATGCGAACTAAGTAAGGAAGCATACAGATAATAAATGAAACAGCATATAAAAACGACCGATTGGTTTTAATCCAATCGGTCGTTTTTGATTTGTTATTTTATTATTTCTAGCTGATCATTGCTCCAGCCGGCATATCTTTCTCTGCGGTAAGCAGTGCCAGATTTCCTTCAAAATCCTCTGCGCAAAGGAGCATACCTTCAGATAACGCGCCTGCCAATTTTGTCGGCTTCAGGTTCGTAATAACAACAACCTTCTTGCCAACCATCTGCTCCGGTGTATAGTAATGCTTGATTCCGGATACGATCTGTAAGGTTCTGCCCTGTACCTTTACCTGTGAGCAAAGCAATTTCTTGGAATTTGCAACTTCCTCACAGGAGATGATCTCACCCATCTGCAGCTGCATACGGCTGAACTCATCAATTGTGATCTCTTCTTTCACAACCGCATCAAGCGTAGGAATCTCAACCTTTTCTTCCTTCTTTACTTTCTTCTCCGGCTTTGGTTCCTCAACAACCTTCGATGGGAAACGCTTCTCAATCTCTTCGAGCATCTTTGGTGCATCGATTCTTGCGAAGAGGATCTCCGGCTGATCGGTTACCTTGTTTCCGGATGGATACAAACCGAAGTTGGAAAGCTCTGTCACACGGCGCTTCTCAGCATTGAGCTGCTTTAAGATCTTCTCAGAAGTCTCCGGCATATATGGCTCCAGCAGGCTTGCGCCAATGACAATGCTCTCTACCAGATTGTACAGAACCGTATTCAGACGATCTGCATTCTCCGGATCTTTGGCAAGTGCCCAAGGCATCGTCTCATCAATATACTTATTGCAACGCTTAAATAAAGCGAAGATCTCTGTGATCGCATCTGCCACACGGAGCTTGTCCATGCATGCATTTACACGGAGTCTGGTGTCGGTTACAACAGCCTTTAAGTCATCATCGACCGGCTCATGTGCGCCGGCGTTTGTTACAACACCATCAAAATATTTATTGGACATGGAAATCGTACGGTTGACGAGGTTTCCAAGTGTATTTGCAAGCTCTGAATTGATACGCTCAATTACAAGCTCCCATGAAATAATTCCATCGTTTTCAAATGGCATCTCATGCAGCAGGAAGTAACGAACGGCATCTACGCCAAACAGGTCTACCATATCATCTGCGTAGATTACATTTCCACGGGACTTACTCATCTTTCCATCACTCTGGATCAGCCAAGGATGTCCGAATACCTGCTTCGGAAGCGGCTCGCCAAGCGCCATAAGGATACATGGCCAGTAAATCGTGTGGAAACGGATGATATCCTTACCGATCAGATGCAGATCTGCCGGCCAGTAACGATGGTATAACTCGTCTGAATTGCCATCGACATCATAGCCAAGACCTGTAATATAGTTTGTCAGAGCGTCAATCCATACATATATGATATGTCCTGGATCGAAGTCTACCGGAATACCCCACTTGAAAGATGTTCTCGATACACACAGATCCTGCAGTCCCGGAAGAAGGAAATTGTTCATCATCTCGTTCTTACGGGATTCCGGCTGGATAAATTCCGGATGTGTATTGATATGCTCAATCAGACGGTCAGCGTATTTGCTGAGCTTGAAGAAATATGCTTCCTCCTTTGCCGGCTGAACCTCACGTCCACAGTCCGGGCATTTGCCATCGACAAGCTGTGCTTTCGTGAAGAAGGACTCACAAGGTGTACAATACATACCTTCATACTCGCCCTTGTAGATATCTCCCTGATCGTATAATTTTCTAAAAATCTTCTGTACCTGCTTCTCATGATATTCGTCCGTTGTACGGATGAACTTGTCGTAAGAAGTATTCATCAGATCCCAGATACGCTTGATCTCAGCAGATGTCTCATCCACAAATTCCTTCGGTGTGGAGAGATTCTCAAATGCTTTAATCTCAATCTTCTGACCATGTTCGTCAGTTCCAGTCTGGAAACGCACGTCGTATCCGACGTATCTCTTGTATCTGGCAATGCTGTCTGCAAGTACAATCTCATACGTGTTGCCTATATGAGGCTTACCAGATGTGTATGCGATTGCGGTTGTAATGTAATACGGTTTTTTAGGCATATGAAACCCCTCCCTTATTTTTCTTGATTGACCGATTGCAAATCATGTACATAATGATATCCATGTATCCGAATATAAATGCATTCCATATACGATGTATTGAAACTGAGAAGTACTAAATGTTCTGATATATGTATTCTCTCCGTACGTAACCACCGCCAATTCGCCATCCATGGCTCAGTGGCGGTTTGTTTGAACATCGTGTTCAAACA
>DJEI01000071.1:0-20456 GCA_002431865.1 Lachnospiraceae bacterium UBA5902 | reverse complement strand
CATCGTGTTCAAACATTGCTGATACTCACAGAACATCAAGTACTTCTAAGTTCCAAACATATGTATATATCATGCATTTACATTCAAATACATGATATACATTTTATCTGCATGATTTGTAATCGGTCAATTATATTTTTGTTTTTAACCCACTCTTAATTTAAACTTCTGGATGTCACGTTCGTCATCGACTACCTCGATCTGACCGCCAAGTCCGCGGATTTTTCCATCGAAATCCTCGTAACCACGCAAAATATACTTGATGTCGTCGATGGTGCTGAACCCATCGGCCGCCAATGCTGCAATGACAAGTGCGGCACCTGCCCGAAGATCCGGTGCTACCAGGTTTGCGCCTGTGTATCCATCCACGCCGGTAATCACTGCGGAATTCCCTTCTACTTTGATGCGTGCTCCCATACGGGAAAGCTCGCTTACATATTTAAACCGGTTTTCAAATATACTCTCTGTAATCACGCTCGTTCCCTGTGACAATGCAAGTGTTACCGCCATCTGCGGCTGCATGTCTGTTGGGAATCCCGGATATGGAAGTGTCTTGATCTGTGTTGCCTTGAATCTGCCGTCCGCCATGACACGGACTGCATCATCGTATTCGATTACGCGTGCACCAATCTCATTCAGCTTTGAAGAGATTGCCTCTAAGTGCTTTGGAATTACATTCTTAATCAGAACATTTCCTTTGGTGGCTGCTGCCATCGTCATAAATGTTCCAGCCTCGATCTGATCCGGAATGATTGAATATTCCGTTCCTCTCAGCTTCTGAACACCACGGATACGGATGACATCCGTTCCGGCGCCCTTGATATTTGCACCCATACTGTTCAGGAAGTTCGCCACATCTACGATGTGTGGCTCCTTCGCAGCATTCTCGATCGTGGTCTTGCCCTCTGCAAGAACGGCCGCCATCATGATATTGATAGTGGCTCCAACCGTTACCACATCAAGATAAATGTGATTGCCAATCAACTGTTCCGCTTTCGCAACGACCTTACCACCATTTACGATCTCTACCTTCGCACCAAGTGCCTCAAAGCCCTTGATATGCTGGTCGATTGGACGCAGTCCGATATCACAGCCGCCCGGTAAAGCTACCTGTGCATAGTTATACTTACCAAGCAAAGCTCCAAGCAGATAGTAGGATGCTCGTATCTTCCGAATATATTCATCATCCACACAGACATCCTCGCCGGTTCTGATTGTTCCGCCGTAGATAGAAACTGTATGGTTGTCAATGTATTTTACCTTAGCGCCAATTGTCTCGATTGCACGAAGTAATGTCTTTGTATCTTCTACATATGGTACATTCTCAATAATGCATTCTTCGTCTGTCATGACTGCTGCTGCAAGGATACCGAGTGCGGCGTTTTTCGCACCGGCAATCGAAACTTCACCTTCCAGAACATTGCCGCCTTTTATAACATATTTTTCCATTTCACACCTCTGTGCTGCCAGTTATTTTTTACGCTACTAGCCCATAATCTTAATAATTATAACACATTCCATTATTTTGTAAAGCATTTTACCTGTCTGCCTCACAATAAATGCATCGATAAATACGATTTTTTTCATCAGCTAATTTAAATATATGCACAATTCCTGGTTCTGTCGATGTGATACAGCGAGGATTTTTACATTTTTTCACATTGATCAGTTTTTTCGGCAATGCAAGCTTCTTTTTCTCGACCGTCTGTCCGTCCTTGATGATGCTGACCGTGATATCCGGATCGATATAACCGAGCACATCCAAGTTCACGTCGTACTCCTTGTCGATCTTCAGGATGTCCTTCTTTCCCATCTTGCTGCTCTTGACATTCTGCAGGATAGCTACGGAGCAGTCGAGCCTGTCAAGTTCGAGGTCGTGATATACCTGAAGTGCCTTACCGGCAGTAATATGATCCAACACAATACCATTTTGAATACTATCTATCTTCATTTGATTTCCTCCTTCATGCAAATCCATTTACCCTACCCAGAGTTGTATATAATTGCAATGGCCTGCCTAAGAATATGCAATTACATACAACCCAACTTACATTTTTCGAATTTGCATTTGTCGTCATTTACCTTGTTTATGTTCTCATATCCTTACTCTGGGATCTGAGTGGGCTTTTTCGCGAGTTTTCTCTCCCAAAAACACACAGCGTGGGTTTTTTCACCCATTTTTTCTTTCTCTACACACACTTTTCCCGCCGGAGCACATCCGGCAGCTTCCTGCATGGGTTTTTCCACAGGTTTTCTCTCTCAAAAACACACAGCGTGGGTTTTTTTGACCGTTTTTCCTCTTCCACACACACTTTTCCCGCCGGAACTTGTCCAGAAGCTTCCTGCGCGGTTTTCCCTCACGGGTTACTCCGGAATCTTCGCAAGCTTGTCTGCGGACAGATTCAGCTTCGCGCCGTTCGCCTTGAGCAGTGTCAGCATCAGTGCCATACGCACGAATTTTCCGTTCATGACCTGACGGAAATAGCAGGCACGTGGATCGTCATCGATTTCCACAGATATCTCGTTCACACGCGGAAGCGGATGCAGAATGGCAAGGTCAGACTTTGCATTTTTAAGCTTCTTTCCATCGAGAATATAGGTATCCTTCAATCTGACATAATCCGCCTCGTTGAAGAATCGTTCTTTCTGTACTCTTGTCATATAAAGTACATCAAGCTCACCCATCACTTCTTCCATCGACTCTACTTCTTCATATGGAATATTCTTTGCTTCGAGCACTTCGGAGATAATGTATTCCGGCACGCGGAGTTCCTTCGGAGCGATCAGGATAAATTTGATATTTTCATAACGGGATAACGCCTTGATCAGCGAATGTACGGTACGCCCAAACTTCAGGTCGCCGCACAGACCAATCGTAAAGTTGTCCAGTCTGCCTTTCTCCCGCAGAATCGTAAGCAGATCCGTGAGTGTCTGTGTTGGGTGGTTGTGACCGCCATCACCGGCATTGATAATTGGCACGCTGCTTACCATAGATGCACGCATCGGCGCACCTTCCTTCGGATGACGCATTGCAATGATATCTGCGTAGCAGCTTACGACTCTTGTCGTATCGCCCACGCTCTCACCCTTCGTCGCAGACGAAGAATCAGCCGAAGAAAAACCAAGTACATTTCCGCCAAGCTCCATCATTGCTGATTCAAAGCTAAGTCTTGTTCTTGTACTTGGTTCAAAAAATAACGTTGCAAGTTTTTTGCCCTTACACGCTTCGCTGTATGCTTCTTTGTCGTTGATAATGTCCTGCGCCAGCTTCAAAATGCCATCGATTTCTTCCACGGTCAGGTCTGTTGAATCAATTACATGTTTCATTTCTGGTTTCCTCCCATTGAACGCACGTTGTTTTTTCGGAATATCTCATCGATTGCAAACCGATCTTCCCGGTTACAGACGAGGATATATGTTTTTCGATTCGCACGAATCTTCAGTACGATTACATTGCTGTCCTCCCCCTGGTTTTCCAGGAGGAAAGACCGCATGAATTCCCATTCAATAAATGTGGTTCCGACCAGCACACCCTCTTCTGTGATGCCACTCTGTATCCGGGTGGACAGCACGATGAACAACACAAACATCAATACCGCAGGCACAAATATGTAGATCTTGAAATACACCAGCACAACAAGTCCCACAAGTCCAAGGTTCGCATAGACGACCTCAGAGATATTTAATTTGTGATGCAGCCGACTCTTTATGACGATCCCAGACTGTTTTTTCACAGCAGAGACGCAGACAAGCGCGCCCGTACCAAAGCCAAGGAAAAGCACAAATGCCAGTACCGAAAGCCACACATCCATATATTATACCACTTAGATTCCTTTTATCAATGTATACATGACAGCTTTTTCTGCATGTCTTCTGTTTTCTGCCTGATCGAGAATATGATCGAGATTCTTCATCTCCACTTCCTTCGAAATTTCGAAGCCCACATGCATTGGCATGTCGTGGAAGACAAGCGCATGGCTGCCCTCCAAGAACTCGTCGTTCAACTGATATGGCATCATCTTGTCCATGAGTTCTTTCTTCTTATCCTGATATGCGGGATCGTTGAAGAACTCCATGTCAAGCCACGTATCGGTGTAGCAGATATCCATATCCTTCACATATTTCTTCACTTCGTCCATCAGCATGTTCGGATCAAGCTCTACGTAGTAGCCTGTCTTCTTTGCTTCCTCATAGAAGTCCGGCCCGCAGGCAGTGTCATTTACAAGCGGGGTAAGTCCGTACAGGGTTCCCTGCTTCATCTTGGAGAAGAATTCTACCAATGAATTGAATACGTTGTTCTTTGCACCGATGTACAGGAACTTGACATTCAGACTTCCGAACTTCTCGATGATCGTCAGCGCATCTGCCAGGATCTGGCAAGGATGGTACGAGTTGTCGCAGCCATTGATAAATGGTACCGTTACATTGTCACCGAACAGCTCAACGGTCTCATTTTTCACGAGACGTGCCATGATGATGTCCACATTGCGGCATACATATTTGATCTCGGAAACCGGCTCGCCAAGGACAAAGTTACTGTCTTTCCAAAGCTGGTTGTAGTAGGTTCCGCCAAGCTCTGTCATTCCTGTCGTAAAAGAAAGGAATGTACGGGTACTTGTCTTCTCAAACAACGTATAGAGTTTCTTGCCCTCCAATGCGTGGCTGTACTTTTCCGGATTCTTCTTCATATCCAGCGCAAGTTCAAGAATCTTCTGCAGCTCCTCCGCAGAGAAATTCTTAAAATTCAACATATTCTTCATGATATCTTCCTCCCATTTTATAAATATTTCTTTAAGTCGTCTGCCTTGTCGGTCTTCTCCCACGGAAGGTCGATATCGGTTCTTCCAAAATGTCCATAAGCGGCTGTCTGCTTGTAAATTGGTCTGCGCAGATCAAGCATCTTGATGATACCTGCCGGGCGCAGATCGAAGTTCTCACGGATGATCTCTACGAGTTTATCATCTGCAAGCCTGCCTGTACCAAATGTATCGACCATGATTGAAGTTGGTCTTGCAACACCGATCGCATAAGAAAGCTGGATCTCGCACTTTTCAGCCAGTCCGGCTGCTACGATATTCTTTGCTACATAACGTGCGGCATACGCTGCGGAACGGTCTACCTTTGTGCAGTCCTTTCCAGAGAATGCTCCGCCGCCGTGGCGTGCATATCCACCGTAAGTGTCTACGATAATCTTACGTCCGGTTACACCGGAGTCACCGTTTGGTCCACCGATAACAAAACGTCCGGTTGGGTTGATGAAGAACTTCGTCTCATCGTCGATCATATCCTGTGGAAGGACTGGATCAAATACATATTTCTTGATATCCGCATGGATCTGCTCCTGCGATACATTCTCATCATGCTGGGTAGAAAGCACAACTGCCTCTAATCTGCAAGGCTTTCCGTTCTCATCATACTCTACAGATACCTGTGTCTTGCCGTCCGGTCTTAAATAAGAAAGTGTACCATTCTTACGAACCTCTGTCAGTTTTCTTGCAAGCTTGTGTGCCAGTGAGATTGGATATGGCATAAGCTCTGGTGTCTCGTTTGTTGCATAGCCGAACATCATACCCTGATCGCCGGCACCGATTGCCTCGATCTCTTCGTCTGACATATGATTTTCCTTTGCTTCGAGTGCCTTGTCAACGCCCATTGCGATATCGGTTGACTGCTTGTCAAGTGCTACGATCACGCCACAGGTATCACAGTCAAATCCGTACTTTGCACGGTCATAACCAATCTCGCGGATTGTCTCACGGACGATTGTCTGAATGTCGATCTGTGCCTTTGTTGTGATCTCACCCATAACAAGTACCAGTCCGGTTGTTACGGCTGTCTCACAGGCAACACGGCTCATAGGATCCTGTGCCAGAAGTGCGTCTAATACGGCATCACTGATCTGATCACAGATTTTGTCAGGATGGCCTTCGGTTACTGATTCTGAAGTAAATAATAACTTCTCCATTTGTTCCTCCTTTTGAACTCGCTCTCCTTGATAGTGGAATATACGCTATGGTTATATACGATGTCTATTTAATAATTCCACACAGACACGTTCGCACTCATAGAAACACGTAGCGGATACTAAATTCGTGCTGTGCACTCATTAAGTACCGACGTGTTTCTAATGGTCTGTTTAGGAATTATTATAATAGACATCTCACTTTACCCATGTTTTATTGTTCCACTACTGGTTCGCTTTACCTTGTGTATATTGTGGTTGTCTCTTAATCAGCGGCAATTCATAAAAAATAAATCCGGCTGCAAGCAACCGGATTTGAAAGTCGTTATCAAATCTTCTTATTGCTCGACAACTTAATCTAAGTATCGCTCAGGTCGGCACCTTCCGTCTCCGGGGTTGCCGTGGCTTCTTCGTCCCTTATGACTCCACCACTCTGAATAAGAGAGACATGTCTAACATATATCATATATTTCTAATTGTCAATGGTTTTATTTGCTATTCTCGTTGTATTTTCGCATGTTCTGGCATATTTTCATCCGGATGATGTCTGTTTGTCAGTTCCGTCATCATGCTTTCTACGGAAAACACGGAGCAACAGCATCACCAGCATCAAAAGCAGCACACCCCCGGCTGCTCCACAGCTATCGAGCAGTACATCTTTTGCCTGTCCGCTTCGCCCGGGAACAAACAACTGATGAAACTCGTCCGTCATCGCATACGCCGTTGCGGTTCCCCATGCGAAAAGTGCCGACAACTTCCGTTTCCTGCTGGTATCCAGCCATACACCGCAAAGCAACATTGCAAAGACGGCGTACTCTGTCGCATGTGCCAGCTTCCGGATTGGATGATCGACTTTCGCCGCAAACGCAAGCTGCGCCTCCTCCGGCCAGTTCTTAAAATCCGGGTGTACGATCCGTCCAAACTCCATCCCGACCGTATAACTGTCCTCCGTCGATTCCACACCATTTCTGGCAGAGAAACAGAAGATCATAACCGCAAACAGAACCGACAGTACAAGAAACACCATCTGCCGCTTTGACAGCCTCCCCAACTGCACCCGCGGACTCCTAGATATGCTTTCTGATTGCATCTGCCAACGCCTTTAAGGATTCTGATTCTGTCTCGCCCTGCTTCCATGTCACCTTTACGTCATCCCCTGCGTGACGTGGAATCACATGCATATGGAAATGATGCACCGTCTGTCCGGCAACCTCTCCATTGTTCTGCACGATATTCAAGCCCTCACAGCCGGTTTCTTCCTGTACTGCTTTCGCAACATGCGTTGCAAGTGAAAATACCTTGCCTGCAGTCTCCTCGTCTAGCTGGTAGATGTTATCGTAATGCTCCTTCGTCAGGATCAGTGCATGTCCCTGATTGGCTGGTGCCAGATCCAGAATCACGCGGCACTCTGGTGTCTCATATACGGTTGCAGATGGAATCTCTCCATTTGCGATCTTACAGAAAATACAATCATCTTTTTTCATCTTTATTTGCTCCTTTTCATTTTGTTTACCCTTTCTGATAACGCACGGCATCGCTCTGTTCTTACACCTGATACCCCCGCGTACCATAATCTACGCCCTGCACGCTCTCATTTAACATGCCCTTACCATAGGTAAGTCCAGCGTACACCTGATGTACATTCTGCATCACAGCGCCCTCGTTGTCAAGTTCATGCAAATGCACAAATCCGACGCGCAGATCATCGACCATCTGCACACACCGTTCCAGCTCATCCGGCTGTCTGCGCACTTCTGAGCGTACAAGCTTCCCATAGATAAATCTTAAAATGGCAATTACATTTCTTCCAAGCGGATCTTCTTTCGAAAAGCAGTCGATCAGCTCCTGCATTGCGCGCCGCGCCTGCCCGATATTCTGCAGATACGCCGTCCGGTCATCCGCCTCATATGCCGCTATCGCGTCATTTCCATATGTATGAAAGATATCACACAGTACCAGAATCAGACCACTGTGGTTTTCCTGACTGATGCGCCGTGTGAATTCCTGTTTTTGTTCCTGTGTCATGTTTTTCCTCTTACTTCCCACTCTATGAGTGAATTTTTCCGCGATGTTTCATTTTCTCCACAGAGCATTACTGAAGCAGCTGCAAGATAGATTCCGGACGATCATTGGCTTTCTGCATCATTGCGATCGCCGCCTGCGACAGCACCTCCTGCTGTGTATATTCGGTCATTTCCTCCGCCATATCCGTATCCATAATCCGTGAATATGCTTCTGTGATACTCTCGCTCTGCACCTCCAGATTCGAATGAACATCATCCAGACGATTCTCATAAGCACCCAGCTTCGAACGTGCAGCTGAAACCTTCTTCACTGCCTCATCAATAATATCCACTGCCTGGCTTGCATAATTATGTGTGTACATGATCAGTTCATCTACGCCAAGCGATTTTGCATTTAACTCTGGAATGTCAATCGCCAACTGCTCACCCTCATTGGAACCCGTCTGTATCACCATTGTTCCAGCCGACAGCACTTCGATCTCCGCCGTTATGGCTCCGCCATTTTCTGCAACGGCACCCGGATCTGCTTCAATCGTCATTGAGAAGCCGCTTCGGTCTGTCACCTCAATCTTATTTCCATCTGTCTTCAAAGTTGCAGTTGTAGAAAATCCATCCTCTGTGACGTTCAAAGCTGCCTGGCAATCCTTACCCTGCTTCATTGTACCATCTGTCACTCCCAGTACCGCTGCCAGCTCTGGATTTCCCACAGAAATGCTGATTTTCTCGCTACTACCGTATGCCTTTGTGCGGAACACAACCGGCGCTCCACTGTCAAAGCTCTCTTCTGTCGTTCCGTCATTCGACGCAAAGACATCTATATTGATCTTGGCAAGACTGGTCTGAATCTTTCCATACACATCCTCCATCGTCATGCCTTCCTCAATCTCGATTGCAAATCCATTTACCTTCAGCGTTCCTGCCTGCTCTTTCGTGATTACGGCCGTGGAATAAGTTAATCCGGTTGTCATGGATGCCTGTTCTGCATCCGCAGTTACATTGATCGAATAAACACCCGTACTTACCTCTGATGAAATGTATGTTGCCTTCACACCATTGACGCTGGACAGGGAACGCCTCGTCAGATCACCATTCAGCAGCGTCTGTCCGTTAAATGCGGTCGTATCGGAAATCTGTGTCAGCTCGGCTGCCAGAGAATCGATTTCCTCCTGAATCGCATCACGGTCGACTTCATCGTTGACATCATTTGCCGCCTGCACGGCAAGCTCACGCATACGTCCTAAAATGCTGTGCATCTCCTCCATGCCGCCCTCTGCGGACTGGATCACAGAGATACCATCATTGGAATTCAATGCTGCGCGGTCAAGTCCCCGGATCTGTGCACTCATCTTCTTTGAAATCGCAAGTCCTGCCGCATCATCTGCCGGGCTTGTAATCTTATACCCGGAAGAAAGTCTGGACATCGACTTTGCAACTTTATTATTTATTTTACCAAAATTCGTCGTGGCATTCATCGCCAACGCATTATAGTTAATTCTCATGTTCTGCCTCCTGTCATCTGTTTCTAACTTATTTATCGGAAATTTGCGCGAATGCCTTAACAAAGAACACGGAAGCTTCACAAAGTTTCTGTGTCGAAGGATGAGCCACCGCATCTGCCTGTGCGGAATTCGTAAAGTCCACCCTGTGGCTCTGCCCCAGTGAAATCTTCGCATCCGCATACGGACTCTCCGCAAGCAATGTCCCAAATGCTTCTGACTGTGCCTGCAATGCGTTGTTACCATCTGAAGTATCCGCAACGATTGAGCCAACCCATTGCCCCTCTGCATCCACATGCAAGGTCGCGGAAAGCTTTCCGAATCGCGCAGATGGCAATTGTATCTCGATCGTGCCACGCTGACCGGCGTCGGTCTGCAAAGTCAGATTGACAAGCCTGGTTCCTGTCTCCGTCGCAACCGGCAACTGGTACTGCTGCCGCTTTGCCATTGCACCAAGGATACGGAATCCAGCCTGCACCAGTTTCAAATTCTGAAAATCCATCGACGTTCCACCAAGCTGCGCCTGTGTATACATCTGCTCTACAAGCTGTTGCTGCAGATCCGCATAGGTCAGTGACAGATCTCCGCCTTGTCCAAGCTGTTCTAACAGGCTTTCCGCCTCAAACAGCAATTCGATTTCTGCCCCGGCAAGTGACTTTGCCATCGCATCGGTTTCTGTGTCGACAGCATCCTCTGTCATATGATCTTCAAAATGCAGGTTCTTCATTACCTGCGCCAGAAGGCTGTATATATCTGTGCTTTCCACCGCATCCGTTCCATGTAGAATCACATTTGCCGCCTGC
Organism: Lachnospiraceae bacterium UBA5902; assembly: GCA_002431865.1. Classification (GTDB taxonomy): domain Bacteria; phylum Bacillota; class Clostridia; order Lachnospirales; family Lachnospiraceae; genus Coprococcus_C. The sequence goes on along the minus strand of DJEI01000071.1, from coordinate 10,171 downwards.
ACATTCACAGCACTTTCTTCCAATCTCTGTGCCTGCAGCAATTCTTCCGCCTCCGCAAGCGAGTTGTCTGTTTCAATCTCCCGCCATGGGTTCACTGCATCTTCCGCATTTTCTGCCATCTCTATATCCTGCACACGATTACCCTGCACGCTCCTTTTTTCTTCATTCGAAAATGCCGCTTCTATCTGCGCGTCCATCTTCGTACCGCGAGTCTGCATCTCAGTCAGCATACCAAACGCATCATCCACAGAGACATCTATGCCTGCTGCCTTGCGGCTTCGCATCGCCGTAATCAGGTTGCGCACGGTAAGACGACTGTTGTTCGCAAACAGATACCCGGCTTCCCGATCCCCGGACTTCTCCAGCTTCTTCAATACACGATACATGCCAATATAGCCGGAGCGTTCCTCTTCGCTGATTTCTCCTCGTCGTTCTACATCCCGCAGGAATGTCGCAAAATCCTCTGTCTCCTTGACACCTGACTGATAGTTTTTCTCCCGCAGTGTCTGATTCAGTTCTTCCACCGAAAGATCCAGCGGATTGATTCCATCCCGGATCATCGACAACACCGCGTTCGGCTGACATGCCGCAAGCAGATCATTAACCTCCCGGTCATATTGGATTACCTGCTGTAAATTCTCCTCTGTAACCGCAATCGAATTATATCCTAATATACGCACGGCACGTGTGTGTTCCGCATCTGCCGGAAGCTGCATCTCCTGTAAGATTGCGTCCACATTGACAAACGCCTTGCGGATGCTGTCTCCCATATCTGCCCGCGGTGCGGTGCCAAGTGCATCGTATTCCCGCTCCATCGCCACGAAGTCTGCCGAACGGCGGATGGTGGCAGATGTGCTTTCATCTACCTGTCCTGCGTTGCCTGCTGCCGCTGGATTCCCGGTCTGTACAACAGCCTCTCGATTGTCGATTTCCTCTCCGGCAACAAGCGCAGCCAATCCACGCATGGAAACTATCTGCAGTGCGCTGCCCCGCGCCTGCATCTGAACTGCCTGCGTGTTCATCGCAGCATTCGCAACCCGCTCTGCATCGAAGAGGTATCCCAGCCGGACTGCCGGAGCCGTTCCGATCGTCTGTAAATCCTGTTGCAACTCTGTATATAGCGCGACATTTTCTTCGGTCGCTTCCACGCCATTTCTGGCAAATAATTCTCTTGTCATCTGTGCTTCTACGTTTCGAAGCTTTGCTACGACCTGTGACAGGTCGCGCGTATCAATGTTGATATCCTGTTTTAACATACGGACTGCCGCCTGTTGTGTCATAGACAGACGCAGTTCCTCCAACTGCCGCAGTGCCGTCACCGCACGGAGCGACTGCGGCGGCGTCTCAGCTCCCGCCCGGGAATCTGACCGGGAACGATTCTGCTCTGCCGGATTCCACGTTTCCGCATTTGAACGTCCGACGTTTCCCGCTCCTGCTGCATCTTCCCGCGCTGCCAGCATCGCTGCAATCGTAAGAGGTTTTCCCTCCCACACACTTTCTGCCACATCGGTCTCCGTCAGGCTTTCGACCGCCTGCCGGAGTTTTTCCGCTTTGATCTCGATGTTCTGCTCTGCCTGGGTCTGTTCCATTTCTGCCGTTGGCAGTCTATCTATCGATGTTCCAACCTGTACCTGCATGTCCATATACGCGCGCATGCAATCCGTCGTAACCGGAATATCATTCGTGAGCATCATCGCCGCGCCACCCTTGCTCTGATCATTCACCGGGATGCCTGCCTGTTCTATAATGTGCTGCAGCTGTGTCTGTAATGTCTGTGGCAATTCATTCCATGCCTGCGACTGTGCCTGCTCTGCTGCCTCGCCGAATGTCTGCCTGCTCTGCTGTCCACTGTAATGCGCCTTGTAGAGATTCTCCTGGTTGAGTGGCATTTTATTTTTCAGCAAATATAAAATATCGTTGCTGCCAACCTGCAAATCCACGTCTGTACCTGCAATCTTCGCGCCCGTACTGGTAAATACGAGATTGGATACATCGTCCTGATCGACCTTCGCCTGTGCCAGAACATTTGCTAATGCATCCTTATGCGCCTGATCCCGCATCGAATTTACGATATCCATCAGATCTGACAAAGACGCAGAACCGACGTCAATTCCCATCTGGCGAAGCTTCTGGATCTCCTCTGTACTGAGGGAACGCGCAATTTCCTTTGCATCTTCCCGTGCCTGCTCCTCATCACTGATCTCCTGCTGCTGTTCTGTTTTCGCCTTTTCCTGCATGTCACGGCGGTATTCCTCAAAATTATCCATAACCGTCTGCGCATTTGTCTCAACCTTCGCCGTCCGGTCATACTGCACCTGTTCTACCGCCTCAAACGCATCCATCGTTCCAACCGCTGACGCATAATTCTGATTCGCTGCCGCTCGTTCATATGTGCTATACGCATTTGCTGCTTCCTGTGAATTTTTTATATTAATATTCTGCATATACGCTCCTTGCATCTTTGATTTCTATGTCGCTGTTTCCGTTTTGCGATTTCGATTGCCAGAACCGGCTCTCTACTTTTTATATCGGCACAGTCCGTTTAATCATTAAGAAGCGATGCGGTGTCCGCAACATAAAGATTGATATTTTCATGATGATTTCTTGCAAAAAAAGCACAGCTGGCTCATTATGAACCAACCATGCTTTTTATTTCATTACCACCTCAAGCACATCCGGTACTGCTTACCTGTACTGTATGATAATCTATCTTTTAGTTGAAAAAGGGTGTCCCTGGCGCTACTGTCCCATCATAGATCAGACCTGTTTCCGGCAGCTTCCCTGCATTGCTATCAACCCGCATATTAGCGACCTGCTCTTTTGACAATTTCATTTCTTCCGGAAGTTCATCGTATTCTTTTGAATTCCACCAGTTTCTTCCATAATATGACTGCACCGCATACCAGCCACCTCGTTGCGCATTATATTCATACAGGACATCCTGCGTGACAGTTTTTCCGGATGCGTTTGTAAATGTTTTATTCCGTACGAGAATATCCGAAGTAGGATGCTGTGCAAACGTAGCTTTCAGATCAATGCAGTTATTCTGATTGACATATCTTCCATCCACCCATACATCCTCCATATGGTAGACGCCGTTTCCAACACCTGTATATGCACTCACATACGTATATGCCATTCCATATCCCCAGCCTTCAGCTGCGACTTTTAGCCAATTACCTGTACCAATGTTTTTCTCAAATTCTTTTCCGGCCAACTGATCCCGATATGTCTGCAACTCATTCGTCGATTGTTTCTCATATTCATGAATTTTCTTTTCCAGTTTGTCGAGCGATGAAGAAAACGCATAATCATTTGCTCCGCCATCAAAAGAAAATAAACATTCAATATATTTAGACATAATCGGATCCGTATTTCCGTTTCCGGCACCACCATACGCTTTCGTTGTTCCGTTCCACGTTACATTAACCAGATAATGTGCTGATCCTGACGAAACTGTACAATCCGGCTGCAATGCTTTCGCTACATTCGCCATAACCCCGGGAACTCCTACGGATGACAACACCATCGGATGAAGATACTCCAGAAACAGTTTCTCATCCGCCGACTGCCACATAGAATAGTGTTCATTCAAAGACAATTCCGGGTATGGAGATGTTGCCAGCAACGGATACGGGCGATCCGGATCTGGCTTTGACGTGTCAACGATGCTTTTCGGATAGACCGAAAGCTGATCCAACGCACGATTCACACTTTGTAGATTATCGAACAAGCCTTTTGATTTATCCGTGTAATTATTGATCAGATAATCGGTCAGACTCTCCACCGATTTGCAGGAAACCTGAACCGGTGTATCCGTGTAATTCGGCTCTGTTGAATATGACACATTTCCCGAATAAGTGACTTTATAGGCGCGATCAGCCTGCTGCAATGTATATGTACCACCATCGGAACCCGATTCAGACATCTGGAATATATATCCACCTTTCACACGACCTGTTTCTTTATTTTCGTATTTCACATCGAAAAATCTCTGTGTCGTCGGGATAAGATAAGCTCCTTTTCCGGCTTTATACTTACTGTTTTTATCTTCGAAGCGGACATAGGAAACATCCGGATTATCCGTCTTTACATAAAAGTACTCATTGAAAGGCTCCAACAAAGGTATAATTTCATAAGAATATCTGGTCACATCATGATTATTTGTGTCAGTTGTTCCGGTCGAGCCCGTTGAGCCCGCATTTCCCGCATTTCCATTTGATGCCGGATTTTCCGGCATAGCAAGATCCGGACGATTCACAAAACCGGTTCCCTTTGCAGATACGATACCGGCAACATTTCCCGGTGCTGCACCATTCTTAGGAACAAGTACAATCTGAATTGCCTCTAACCGTTTTGCATATCCGGCCGTTCCGGCAGCTGCACCATTTCTCGTCCATCCAAGCCAGCCATACGTCTGTGCATGTACACGATAATAAACATCATAGTGGTTGGCGATTTCTCCCGTAAGGTAAATCTGGATTGCCTCCAGCCGTTTTGCCTGCCCGCTTGTTCCGGACATCGCGCCATTCGTTCTCCACCGTGTCTCCCAGCCATAGCTTTGTACATGTGTGCGGTACACAATGTTTCCCTTATATTGTTGATTGGTAAGCTTTATCTCAATGCCTTCCAGTCGTTTTGCACACCCACTTGTACCAGCCATCGCTCCGTTGTTCTTCCATCCTTGCCAGCCATAGCTTTGTACATGCGTACGATATGAAATATTTGTCGTTTCACGACCTCCGACATTCACATCAGATGCACCATTGAGCGATACATAATTTTTCCCATACCTGCTTACAATACCATTTACGTTATTCTGAACCGAAGTTCCTCTTGCGACAACGACAATCTGGATTGCTTCCAGACGCTTTGCCAGTCCTGCAGTTCCGGCTGCCTGTCCGTTTTTTGCCCAGGCAAGCCAGCCATACGTCTGCGCATGCACACGATAATAAATATCATAGTTGTGCGCATTTGCTCCGGTTAATTCAATTTTTATAGCTTCCAGACGCTTTGCCTCTCCCTGTGTCCCGCTCATCTCACCATTTGAAACCCACGGGAGCCAGCCATATGTCTGACAATGTGTTGTATAACGGATCCCCAGATTGTCACCGGAAACAGTAATCCGGATTCCTTCCAGTCGCTTTGCTTTTCCACTTGTTCCTGAGACTTCTCCATCATGCTTCCAATTGGATTCCCATCCAAATGTCTGCACATGGGATTGATATTGTACAGAAACGCCTGCGGCTTCTACATTTTGAACCGGGCTCTGAACAAATATAGACAATACCATCACAACTGTAAGTACAAGCGCCCATATTCTTCCCTTGTTCATAAATACCCCTCCTCTGTTTTTGAATGCTTATGCCGTATAAATCTTCTCCGTCACCGTATGCGATTCACCTGGCGCAAGCTCCTTGTAACCAGATTCCTCTGCCGGGATTGGCTGGTTTGGTGCATCGATGATCCATGTGCAAGGCTCCGGACAGAAGTATCCTTTGTCTCCATGATCATTCCATACAACCCAGAACTTGAAGTCCTTACATACTTCATAGCAGATACGCTTGCCTGTTGCAGCATCCGTTGCCACTGCGCCATAGAATGGTTTGCCATCCAGGCTTCCTTCCTCTGCAAAGAATACGTCATTATCAATATCATGCAGCACCGGAACCTGTGATCCTGTCAGATACTGTCTGTCGTGATTTGTCTGTACGAGCATGTCGCCTGTCGGGATGCAGGACTTGGAAAGCTCCCACTTCTCGCCAACCGGGATATACAAACGCATATCCAGGCCATTTCCATCTTTTGTGAATGGTCCGTTGATCGTTGTGTGGTTGCACATACCATATGGCATCTGCCTGTCAGATGTATTTGTCATCGTAAATGCATAGTCTAAGCCATCATCGGACAAAGTAAATGTGAACTCGGCCTTGAAGCTGACCGGGTATGTCTCGAAAAATTCATCATTCTTGTCATATATGTACTCTGTCTTTGCGATTGCCTTCTTACCATCCACGGCTGTGCTCACAAGTGTATGCTCACGCTTATGCAGGAAACCATGAATATGGTTGCCAAGCGGATCATTCAATGGGAAATGATAGGTTGCATCGCTTACCTTCAACACGCCATTTGCAAGGCGGTTTGGAAGATACAGGGTCGGAAGTCCATACACCTCCGGACTCTTCTTCAGATCCTCAACAGAAAGGGATTCGTCATAACGGAAAATCTCAATGCCATTTTCAACATCCTGCATACGGATGACATTACTGCCTAAAAAAGGAGCCACGATTGCTTTGTACTTTCCTGCTGTCAGTGCAACTGCCTCTTTCCCTTTATAATCAATAATCTCTGCGGAATAACTCATTGTTTTTTCCTCCTTTTCAAGACCGCACATTTCGTGCAGTTTCACTCAAAAATTTTCATTTCAAATCACATAAAATAATATCACATCGTCCATACTATGTCTAGGAAAAATGAACACAAGACATGCTTTTTGCGTATGATATGGATAGGCATGCATGCAACCGATTATTTACAAATCTTTTCGAGTTTTACCGTCAATTACTCCCCCTTGCTAAGATACCACCCGCGCGGTTGCATTTTTATAAAAAGGGACCGATTTGCTTCGGTCCCTGTAATTTATTATCTGTGCTATTATAGTTTAAATTTGATCTGCACCGGCTCCTTCAACGACTGTCCGCCTCTCGACTTCACATTTTTTGTGATCGTCAGGAAATAGTATTCATTCGTCGAATATGGCTCCAGCGGTTCCACCTCAATAATCTCATTTTCCGTATCATAGCGGATATATGACGGCAGCTTCTGGTTTTGAGAATTCGTCACATACATCGTATCCTTATTCACCGTATGTGGATCCAACGGAGTATTGAACCTCACACGCCATACAAAATTCCCGGTCTTAAAACGCAGATCCTGTTTGACCTTATTCGCAAGCTGTGGTGGAATATCTTCTATGTCAATCAAATTTTTTGCCATTTTGCAACTCCCTCTATCGTAATCCAATGCCACATTCCCGGCATCCATCTTCTGTACTCACTCATGTTTTAGTTTATCACAAAGCGGATGCACGAACAAGAATTTTGCCGCTGTCTGTCAGAATTTTGTACACGCATTTGCTTTACATCACAGATTTGTAACACTACAATAAAATTGTTACGAATTTGTTATCGTACTTTTCAATTTATCGTCACATTTTCCATATATTTGAATAGCACCTGAAATATATGGGAACACTGACTGCAAGTACATATTTCCGTAGGAGAGCAAATCATGAAACATAAATTCCAGTTTTCCTACAAAAGACAAAAATTACTGACATTTGCTTTAGTGGGAAGCTGTCTGCTCGTCTGCCTGATGAGTCAGGCGCGTGAATTCCCATCAATCAAATTACCGCAAAAAGAATACCGGCTGACCGGAACCTCCCTGCAAAGTGTGAAGGAAATTGTTCCTTATTATGATTCCTGCAATACCGTCTACGATGATTCCCTCTATCAGGGCGAGGTCGTCGTCACACAGGAAGGCTCCGCCGGCAAGCAGGAAATAACCGCTTTGATCACCTATTTAAACGGACATGCCGTATCCGAGGAGATCATCGATTCCCGCGTCATCACACCCGCGATTGCCCGCGAAGTGCATGTCGGAACAAAGGAGCGTCCGGATTTCCTGATCCCGGTTGACAATTACGTCATCACTTCCTATGTCGGTCCGCGCTGGGGCAGATCGCACAACGGAATCGACCTCGCGGTCAACGTTGGCACGCCCGTCAAAAGCAGCACCTCAGGAACCGTCATCCAGTCCGGCTGGAACGGCGGCTACGGTATCAGCGTCTATGTGGACTGCGGGGATGGCATGGTCATCCGTTACGGACATCTGTCTGAAACCGCTGTCGAAGTCGGACAGACTGTCGCGCAAGGCGACCTGCTCGGACTCTCCGGCAACACCGGTAACAGTACCGGACCACATCTGCATTATGAAATGCGGGTGAATGATGAGGTTGTTGATCCTTTGGAATATGTGCAGATGCAATAAAAATGGCTGGTACTGCCCTTATGTAATATATCACAAGATTGGGGAATCCACACGGTATTTTGCTTTGTTACGGATTTTTCTTTACACGCCTGATCACGCCATGCACTATACACACAAACAAAATCATTGTTCCATAGCCAAGTGCATCCAACACCAGATCGAATCGTTCAAAATGTCTACCTACAATATAAATCCGCACATATTGATCCACAAACGAGATAAGCGCGCAACTCGCGCCGGATGCCAATATAACAATCCATGTCCGACGGATCAGACATCCATAAAATACTCCAACTGTCAAACCAACAAATAAATATTCAAACACATGCGCCCATTGTCGAACCGTCCAAGGCACATACTGCCCCGCCCATTTCAAAAACGACGTCACTGTCGGATATTGAGCAGCTTTATCTGACAATGCCACCGTATCTTCTGGCGATTGGAATGTGAGTTTGAAAATAACTCGTACAACAATTACCACAATCAGAAACGTGATTACAGCTACTATGAACTTGCATTTATGATTCTTTACCTTATCCATTTATCCTAATTCTTCTTAAAGTGTACTTTCATTCAATTCGGCATATTTCAGAGAAATTCTTTCAGATATTACAATCTTGATCTCTATATAAAAAAGAAACTCAAAAGAAAAATAATAATATAGAATTCCCCGTCCCCATCTAAGTCACACTTCAACACATGGCTTATAACCAACATTCTACACAAATCAACATTTTTTTCAAGTACCATATTATATTTTTATAGTTGTTTAAAAAAGAGCAACGGGTTTCCGTCGCTCTTTTTTTCAGGTTAATGACTGTAAATTTATTTGCCCTCTTAAGGGGGGCTTTACATTTAACGTTGCTGTTGAATATATTGTGTCATTTTTTGTTCTGTGTTAAACCAATTATATTTATAGGATATACACGTAAATATAATTCCTAAAATTATAATAATATTTATAGCAACAATCTTCCAATGTTTAATAAAAAATCCTTTTCTACTGTTATTTGATGGATTTTCTTTCTGTTCTGATAATTTCTTGGCATTTATTTTTACAATAAAATCCATTAGCAACCATATGATGTTAATCGCTACAAAACCAATCGTTAATATAATTAATAACAAACGATAAATCGAAGCCTGATGAATATTTTCAAGTACAGAACTTGAAAATGTAATCGTTCCAGTAAATGCAAGAACAATTGCAGCAAAAATACCTAAAATAGTAGTATACTCTGTCTGCATATTAGCAGCTCTTTCTTTCGCATCAGACAATGCATCTTGCGCATCACTTAGTGTTTTTTGCATGTCTTGATTCTTTTTCACTATATCTTTCATTTCTTCTTGGGACACAGCATAGTAATTATATCTGGCCACCTCCAAATTTAAGTGATCACTTAATTTTGATAACGGCATATACAACCCCTTAAATTCTTTCTCACCATTCACATAATCATTTTCAACTAGGAATCGAAGTTGCTCTATATTATTGGACAAATACTCAAGATTATATCCATTATTATCTTTTGCAATGTCCAAAATCAGGGGATAAAAGCCAGAATAATTATGTCGAAAATTACTTGTATATATACTTTTAAATTTAATAGCCTGTTTCCTTTGCAACCCTTTCTGCTGTTTCTTTCTCGACTCGTTCCGCCGTTTCTTTCTCGACTTCCTCACACATTTCTTCTAAAATCCTGCACATACGCCCTCGACCTCCTTCCGTTTCTTTTAAATATTTTACCTCATCTGCCAACACTTTGCTATACATATCCTCTGATTTTGTACAATGGAAATCATGCATCAGTCTGCCAACCGGCGTATCTACATTACGATATTCACCGTTTACATATAAAATATGCAGACCATCATCAAATAACACATGTTCTTTTTCCTCAATTGTTCGCTCGATATGATACAACGGTTCTCCACATCCATACTTATCATCTTCTGTAATAAATATGACATACGATTCGGGAAGATCATCGAAATCCATCCCTTTTTCCAACAAATCCCGTGAATAATCCGGGGTGAAATCCATCACCTGTCCGGTGTATGGAAATCACAGTTCCGCTTTATTGGAAATCGCGATTCCGCTAAAAAGGAAATCATTTTGTTC
>DJEI01000023.1:30863-36439 GCA_002431865.1 Lachnospiraceae bacterium UBA5902 | reverse complement strand
TAGAATACATAGATACATATGGAGAGCCAAGAAAAGTGCCATTTTCCCCTTCTATAGACATTACTAAAAATATTAATGAAAGCCAGTATCCGATAGAAAGACATAAAACTATAGAAAAAGTAATGTTAGCACCACCGTATGATCTATACAGTTTGAAATTGAATTTAGATGGTCACGCTGAAAAAATTGATTTTATTCGTACTGTTTCAAAGAAATTTGTGAGACTAGAATCAAAAGATATGTCATTATTTAAAATCAATATTGAATTTGCGTTAGAAGAATATAAGATGCGATTAACATATAAGTATGAATTATTAGATAATGTGACATTGCAAAATTTAGTTTATGAGAGTAAAAAATTTGTTGCATTGCTTGATGTGTTATTAAAAAAAGGATTTCAATCTGAACAATTGTTAAAAATTAGAAAGCAATTTAAGCAGTCTTCTGATTACTATCAGCGAATTAGGGAGTTATTAGATGTATTTTCAATAGAAGTTGATTCCAAAACTGCAATAAATGAATCCAATCCTAATTTTGTGATTGAAGAAATGTACTTACTTTTGGTTCAGAAAAAAATTATTAAAAAAAATGATAAGTTAAATTATATAAGTACTGCAGATGTTGAGGCACCACAAGTTGGACAAGAATTATTTGCATCATATATTGATAAGTGTGTCTTTAGTTTTGCTAATCAGAATAGAAATTTTTATATAGTAAAATGTGTTTTTGGCGCAAGAATAAAATCAATTGAAGAATCTGAAGATGGAAAGAAGCTAATTTATTTTGAGGAAAAAAAAGATAAACCTATGTTTATGTCGTATTCGGCTTATTTGACAGAAGAGGAGGCACAGTTTGAAATAGAACATATTATAGATAAACATGAAGAGTATATTCATGCAGAGCATTTTACCGATCAATTGAAAAAATTACTTGAAGTAGTTTAAAAAAGGAGAGAACACCATGTCCCTAAAAAACACACAGAAAATTAAATGCCCGGATTGTGGAACAGAAGGCGAATTTACAATATGGCAGAGCATCAATACGAAATTGAACCCACAGGCGAAGGAGGATCTTTTGTCTGGCAAGTTATTTGCGTATACCTGCCCGAAATGCAAGAAAGTCCATTATGTTAATTACGGACTTTTGTATCATCAGATGGAGAAACAGTTGATGATTTATTATGCAATCTCGAAGGAAGATGAGAAGGAGATTTTAGACTCATTTGCCAAGATGGAGAATGGTGACATGTTGCCTGGCATGGAGAGTACGGACTATACATTACGAGTAGTTCATTCTCAGAATCAGCTCCGTGAGAAAGCGTATATTTTCGATATGGGACTCGATGATCGCGTCGTTGAGATCATGAAGGTTATGACTGTGGCGCATTTGTCGCAGACGAATCCGGATCTGGAGGTTGGAGATATATTCTTAGAGATCACCAAGGGAAAGCCGGAACGGTTTGTGATCCGGTTGAAGAATGGCGTATTGGGCAACAGCCCATTTACCCAGAAGGTGTATGATGCAGTCAAGGCAGAGTATGTTGATTCAAAGGGCGATGGCAAGCGGGATTATTTCGTTGATATGAATTGGGCGATTGAAAGCCTGAAGAATAAATAAATTAACATAATTACAAGGAGGGTGCTTTGATGGAAAAAAACCATCCTAAAAAAGAAAAAACAATTTTGGATTCACCGAGTCCAAAATCAAATAAAAGCATGATTGCTTACCATGAAACAGAAGATTTATTTGCTGATACATGTGAAATCGTGGATAGTGCGCAAAGTATCGCGTATGCAGCTGTCGATACAATTCTGGTTCAGAGGAACTGGCTGTTGGGAAAACGAATTGCTGTAGAGTGTCTGAATGAAAATGGAAAAGCAGACTATGGCAAAAAAACTATGAAAAAGCTATCAGCAGAATTAAAAGAAAAATATGGTAAGGGTTTTGATTTTATTATTTTATGTTCTGATACAGATGAAGATATTGCAAAATATTCTATATTGCATGGGCATGAACAATTATTTGCCTCTAAATATAAAACCTGCCTTCCATCGGAAGAACAGCTTCGAGAAGAGATTGAAATTCAGAAGAGATTTTATTATTTACAAAAAGAAGAAGACAAAGAAAATAAAGATTTTTAATGCAAGTGAAAAATGACAATGCGAGACCATTTTCTATGGACGAAGCAGTAAAATCTCAACGGAGCACGCGTCAGTTGGAAAGACAGATTAACATATTTTTCTATGAGAGATTGTTATCAAGTAAGAATAAAGAAAATATTGCACAGGAGATTCAAACTTGTTGATATGAATTGGGCGATTGAAAGCCTGAAGAATAAATAAATTAATTAACATAATTACAAGGAGGATAAAGACATGGAACAGGTAGCAAAATTTTTGAAGGAAGCAGATACATATTATTTGGCAACGGTTGAGGGTGACCAGCCGAGAGTAAGACCATTTGGCACGGCTCATATTTTTGAAGGAAAGCTCTATATTCAGACAGGCAAGTCGAAGTCTGTTTCGAAGCAGATTCATGCAAATCCGAAGGTAGAGATCTGTGCATTTAAGGATGGCGAGTGGCTGCGTGTCGCAGGCGAGCTTGTAGAGGATGACCGCAGAGAGGCGAGACAGTCGATGCTCGACGCATATCCATCCCTGCAAAAGATGTACTCTGCAGATGATGGTAATACAGAAGTATTTTATTTCCAGAATGCGACAGCTACATTTTCTTCATTTACACATGAACCGAAGGTTGTGAAGTTTTAAATGAAATAAGGGGGGATATATGTTAAATAACAGTAATATATTTGATAAAAAAGGAAACCTGAATCTGCCAGAAACAAATCCAGAGTTAGAAGATATGCTGTCTCTTTTTATGGAAGATAAAAGGATGAAGGAGCGAAATATTGCTCCGGATGTAGCTGGAGTAGAGTATTTCTTTCTCTGTGGATTTATTACTTCGGAGATGGAACTGGATTTTCCTGCAATTGAACAGGATTTTATCAGAAATTGTAGTGATAAACTTCAGGAGTATAATGAAATGGGATGGTATGGAGACGACGGACAAAAATCGACATCTCCTGCTGATTACATGCACCATAAAATGCTTCGGTTGATGTTTAATGGAGCAAAAAAGGGCGATGCATATTGCGTTGCTTTAATGAAATATCTTTTCAAAATCTATCATAAGAGAGAATACAATCTGCTCAAACGATTTAGAACCTTATCTTTTGCAGACATTTTAGCTTTGTGTGCCGACAAAGATGGGGACGCAGATTTTACATGTTGTGCACGATTCCTTGTGATGAGCCAGTTTATGGACATTACACTTGAAGAAAGCTGTTCGGTTGTTTATAGGATGTTAGACAAAGAACGCATAAACTTTCAGCAGGAAGATGAGAAGGCAAGTGCGCTTCTTGAATTTGACGATGAGCTATTTGATGAGTGCGTTCATCAGGCAGAAATATGGATGGAGCCATTGAATGCCTGCAATCGTAAAGAGAAGGAGCAGCGTATTCAGAATTTCCTTGAAATGGACAAATTCGCAGGAAGATGTATGCGAAATCAGGGATATCCGAAGGATTATATCTATACCTGTATGGAAAATTACAGGGGATTGACATTGCAGTTTGCACGTACACTTGCCATATTGCGAAGTAGGAATAAAACAAAAGAGTATACATTTGAGGAAGTGCAGAGATATGTGGTACTATATTCGACCATTGTAGCGCTTGCAAATACAGCGGATGATTTCTGTTTTGAACTTGGCTATCTGACAGGCGAGTCTGTAGATGAATTTGAATTGAAAGATATGCTTTTTAGACCAGAGAATATTTCATATACCAGAGAGGATAAAAAGCAAGAGATGGTTCCGACGAAGAATGTGATAGCATCAGTGGCGGATTCGAAAGCAGATGAGAAGGAGTATCTCGCAGAGATAGCAGAACTTCGGAGGAAAGTTCACGAGAAAGAGCAGGAAGAAAAACTGCTGAGGGAGCAGCTGCAACAATATAAGAAAGCACAGAATGAAGCGGAGATTTTGATTAAAAAGTATCAGTCTGAGCGAGATGAGCTGATTGCATTGCGTGAGTTTGTATATAAGCAGGAGCAGATACAGGAAGAAAGTGTTTCGGAGAATAAACTTGAGAAAATGAAGCAACTGATTGCAGACAAAAAGATTGTTATCATTGGCGGGCATGTAAATTGGATTAATAAATTAAAGAAGCTGTTCCCCAAATGGATGTATATTCAGCCAGATGCATATAAAACGGTGGATGGGAAGATGCTTGAAGGTAAAGACAGAGTGTATTTCTTTACAGATCATATTAATCATATTACATATTATAAGTTTATTGCTGCAGTACGGGAGCGTAATATACCGTTTGGGTATATTGCATTTCAGAACGTAGACTTGCTTGTGAAGCAGATATACAATGAATGTGACAAATATAAGTGATGTGGGTAATGGTTAAACGGAGATGCTTTGATGAAACTGAATATCTGAATGTGGATATTATGGGTATGAAAGGAAAGTCAAGAGCAATAAGGTAAAAGAAATTAATATTGGGTACACACTTCACAAAAGGTTCACAATAAAGTTAGCACTCGCCTATTGACAGTGCTAATAATCGGGTGTATAGTATAGTCACAATCAAGGAAGGGATAAGAAAAGGAAAGATGAAATAGAAGAAATCCCTTAGAGATTGCAAAGTTGTGATATTCAAACGACACCTCAGATTTCTCTGATAGTGCTTAAAGAATACCGTAGGCATTGGTTGTTTAAGTATGAAAGGAGATATGACTTATGTTTACACCTAGTATTTTTGGAGAAAATTTGTTTGACGATTGGATGGACGATTTTGATAAGGAATTCTGGCCAGCGAAGAATCCGTTGTATGGTAAGCATGCGAAGAACATGATGAAAACGGATGTCCGTGAGACGGATGATGCGTATGAAGTTGATATCGATCTGCCTGGATTCAAGAAGGACGAAGTAAATGTTCAGTTGAACGAAGGTTATATTACGATATCCGCTGCCAAGGGTCTGGATAAGGATGAGAAGGATAAGAAATCCGGTAAGTATATCCGCCGTGAGCGTTATGCAGGCAGTATGATGCGTAGCTTCTATGTTGGTACGGATGTAAAGCAGGAAGACATTCATGCAAAGTATGAAAATGGTATCCTGCAGTTGACAATTCCGAAGAAAGAAGCAAAAGCCATTGCGCAGAATAACTACATTGCCATTGAATAATCAGTGCGGATGTAGTTGCGGTGCATATAAATCTACACCATATACACAATTGACTTTGGAACTTAACGTAAAGTAAGGGAAGGAAGTGTGAGATATGGACAAGAATCCAAAACATCCATTGAAGAAAAAGAAAGTAATGCCGAAGGTTTGTGCAACTGCAAATCATAATGCAGATCAGCCAGAAGCAGTTGCTTCTTCAAAGAAGAAACATTAGTGAGATACAAGAAACGCCCCGTATGTTGCGAAAGCGATGTATGGGGCGTTTCTTTGTCTGTTCGAACATGACCCGAACAAAATGCAACAAATAATTGCTTTACTTTGCA
>DJEI01000023.1:0-30816 GCA_002431865.1 Lachnospiraceae bacterium UBA5902 | reverse complement strand
CACAGCGCATTGTTTCAGATACCCTAGAATAAAATGAACAAATGTTCGAACTTCTTATTGACTTTTCGAACAGAAGTGTAGTATAGTAGAACAAACAGAAACGAACATATGTTTTGATAACATAGATGGAAGATAATGGAGGTTTATGGTATGGCAAGCGAAGAAAAGATGAAAGCATTGGATGCGGCACTGGCGCAGATTGAGAAGCAGTATGGTAAGGGCTCTGTGATGAAGCTCGGAGATCAGTCCGCAAATATGGGAATTGATGTTGTGCCGACCGGCTCTTTGAGTCTGGATCTGGCACTCGGACTTGGTGGTATGCCAAGAGGACGTATTATTGAGATTTATGGTCCGGAGTCAAGTGGTAAGACAACCGTTGCATTGCATGTTGTTGCTGAAGTACAGAAAATGGGTGGTATTGCAGGCTTTATCGATGCAGAGCATGCACTTGATCCAACGTATGCCGCACATATTGGTGTCGATATTGATAATCTGTACATTTCACAGCCGGATAACGGCGAGCAGGCACTGGAGATCACAGAGACGATGGTTCGTTCCGGTGCTGTCGATGTAATTATTGTGGACTCTGTTGCAGCTCTTGTGCCGAAGGCAGAGATTGACGGCGAGATGGGAGATTCCCATGTTGGTCTGCATGCGAGACTGATGTCACAGGCACTTCGAAAGCTGACAGGTATTATCAGCAAGTCTAATTGTGTGGTTATCTTTATCAATCAGCTTCGTGAGAAAGTTGGTGTGATGTTTGGCAACCCGGAGACAACAACCGGTGGCCGTGCATTGAAGTTCTACGCGTCTGTTCGTCTGGATGTACGCCGGATTGAAACGTTGAAGGTAGGTGGAGAAGTTGTTGGTAACCGTACAAGAGTCAAAGTTGTAAAAAATAAGGTTGCACCTCCATTCAAGGAAGCAGAGTTTGATATTATGTTTGGCAAGGGTATCTCCAAGGAAGGCGATATTCTCGATTTGGCTGTTTTGCATGATATCATCAACAAAGCAGGTGCATGGTATTCTTACAATGGTGAGAAGATCGGACAGGGACGTGAGAATACGAAGCTGTATCTCGCCAATAATCCAGAAGTGATGGAAGAGATTGAACAGCAGGTACGTAAGAAGTGTGGGATTGGCGTAGATGCAGAACAGACAGAGAACGAAGAGTCATAAGCAACCAACTACATACAGTGCATTTGATACGGCAATTTATTATCTTACCTTCCGGGATCGCTCCCGGAAGGAGCTTTGCGAGAAACTGGCAGAAAAACGATATGAGGAAACAGAGATTGCAGAGGCAATCGAGAAATTGATGTCCTATGGCTATATTGATGATGAACGATATGCTACATCGTATATTCAAAATCAGATGCGTGCAAAAGGCAGACGCCGGATTACAATGGAGCTTTCCGGTAAAGGGGTAGATTCAGAGATGACGCGTGAATTATGCATGGAGCTGGTGCCCGATGAAGCGGAGACGATCTATGATTTACTGGAAAGACGTTATGGTAACTTGGATTTTTCGGATGAAAGACAGATGCGGCGCATGTATTCTTTTTTTGCACGCCGGGGATTTAAGTATGAGGATATTCGCAGAGCAGTGTCAGAATATAGAAAAAATATTGAAAAAATATAGAAAAGTAATCGATTTTTTCTTACAATTTGCATAAAAAAAATAAAGTATTCCTTGACACTAGTATAAAAAAAGTATAATATTTAAGTGTTGTAGTTATGCAATAAAACTAAATAAGGAGGTGCTCCTGAGTTGTCAGACGAAGCAATCAAGTATGTGATTTTCGCTGTAATACTCGTGGCTGCAATTCTCGTTACCTGGTTTTTAGCCATTGCGTATCGTAAGAACGTGGCAGAAGCAAAGCTTGGTAAGGCAGAGGATAAGGCTAGAGAGATTATAGATGAAGCACTGAAAGCTGCGGAGGCAAAGAAACGTGAGACACTTCTTGAGGCGAAGGAAGAAGCCATGAAGACGAAAAATGAGATTGACAAAGAAGTCAAGGATCGTCGGAATGAGCTTCAGCGTATGGAAAAGCGTGTTCTTTCCAGAGAGGAAAATCTCGACCGGAAGACCGAAGCCGTAGAGAAGAAAGAAGCTTCATTATCACGTAAAGAAGCAGAACTCACAAAGCTGAAGCAGGAAGTTTCAGATTTGGAAGCAAAAAGAACTCAGGAACTGGAAAGAATTTCAGGATTAACCTCTGAACAGGCAAAGGAATACTTATTAAAGACTGTTGAAGACGAAGTAAAACATGAAACAGCAGTCATGATCAAAGAATTAGAAACACGAGCAAAAGAAGAAGCAGATAAGAAGGCAAAGGATTACGTTGTGACAGCCATTCAGAAGTGTGCAGTCGATCATGTATCAGAGACAACGATATCCTTAGTACAGTTGCCTAACGATGAGATGAAGGGAAGAATCATTGGTCGTGAAGGACGAAATATTCGTACTTTGGAGACCATGACAGGTGTTGATTTAATTATTGATGATACACCGGAAGCAGTTTTGCTTTCAAGTTTTGATCCGGTTCGTAGAGAAGTAGCCAGAATCGCACTTGAAAAGCTGATTGTGGATGGTAGAATCCATCCAGCACGTATCGAAGAGATGGTCGAGAAGGCTCAGAAAGAGGTCGAGACTATGATGCGTGAAGAGGGAGAAGCTGCGACCCTGGAAGTCGGTGTACATGGCTTACATCCTGAACTTGTACGTCTTCTTGGTAAGATGAAGTTCAGAACAAGTTATGGACAGAATGCATTGAAGCATTCCATTGAAGTAGCTCATTTGTCCGGTTTGCTTGCCGGAGAGCTTGGGCTTGATGTTCGTGTAGCAAAGCGTGCAGGTTTGTTACATGATATCGGAAAATCTATTGATCATGATGCAGGTATGGAAGGTTCTCACGTATCCATTGGTGTTGATCTTTGTAGAAAGTACAAGGAGTCAGCAACGGTTATTAACGCTGTTGAGGCACACCACGGGGATGTAGAGCCACAGAGTTTGATCGCATGTATTGTACAGGCTGCAGATGCAATATCCGCTGCACGTCCAGGTGCAAGACGTGAGACGTTGGAGACATATACAACACGTCTGAAGTCCTTGGAAGACATTGCCAATGGATTTAAGGGTGTTGATAAGACTTTTGCTATTCAGGCGGGACGAGAAATTCGAGTAATGGTAGTTCCAGAGCAGGTAACAGATGCGGATATGGTATTACTCGCACGGGATATCTCAAAGAAGATTGAATCAGAACTTGAGTATCCGGGAACAATCAAGGTAAACTTGATCCGGGAGTCGAGAGTAACCGATTACGCAAAGTAATTATTTGTTATCAATGAAATTCATGGAAAGTATTGAGAATACAAGTTTTCAATACTTTCCTTTTTTGTTTATTTCCTGTATTATGTATAGAGATATAAAGCAATCGCGGGCGGAACAAATCATGAAATGTATTTATTATGATTATATGGATGATGTGAAATAGAATAATGCATTTATTCTGTTTATATGGACGATGCGGAATAGGGAATAGAGTGGATGGAAAGGAATATAAATATGGTAGAATTTAAAAGAAAAAGCTTGGAATTATTATATGATGCGAAGATTGTAGCACTGTATAAGGATATCTTAGAGACACCGGATGGCGGAGAAGTTGTATATGATCTGATCAGGCACAAATCTGGTGGCGGCGCAGGTATCCTGCTTGTAGATGAGGAAGAGTGCACCTATCTGGTGCGGCAGTATCGTAATTCTCTGGATGCAGTAGATCTGGAAATCCCGGCAGGCGGATATAGTTTTCATGGAGAATCCGGTGAGACATGTGCGTTACGGGAAGCGGAGGAGGAGACCGGATGGATTCCACAGGATGTCTATCATGTAAGCAATATGATTTCTTCGGTTGGAACCTTTGATGAGAAGACAGACGTCTATATTGGACGCAATCTGAAGAAGGGCAAGCGGCATTTAGATCCGACGGAATTTATCGAGATTGTTCGAGTATCTATGGAAGAAGCAAGAGAGATGATTTATTCGGGTAAGATTGTAGATAGTAAGACAATTGTTGCGATTCTTGCTTATTATGATAAGAAAAGTCGAGGAATATTTAAGTAGACAGGCACATATGTTTTAGGGAGTGAACAATCACTCCCTAATTTTTATGCAGTAGGAGTATAAGGCAATGCCATATGAAAGTGAAAAACTGAAAAGCCGCGTATTTTATTATCTGTGCATGGTGCTGGCAGGCTGTATTTTAGCCAATATCGTGCTGCGATGCGATCGGAATCTGCAGGCATTTATACTGCCATTTACAGATAGCAGCCGGTTAGCAGGGGTATCGGTGCATCAGACGTTGCTCTATGTATTGTTGCAGCGGATAAAACAGGTAGTTGTCGTGTACCTGCTGTATAAGGTGTTCCCACCCAAGGCAGTATTCTCGATCGGGATGAGTGCGCTGCTATTTTTATTTGGATTTGTAATCAGTTGTCAGATGTTCTATCTGGGGCTTTCCGGGGTGTGGTTCCTGTTGCTATGTCTGTTTCCACATTATCTGATCTATCTTGGAATATTGTATTATCTGGCGGTGGAGGTACGCAAGGCCGGGGAGGATAAGAACAAAAAAAGAATGGCAGCGATGATTCTAATTCTGACGTTTTTTGTCGGAATTCTATCCGAGAGTATTCTTTCAAAAATTTTTTTAAAAAATTTTCTCCAATATATAGGTATGTAAAAACGTGCATTTCAACATATTGTAGAAATGTTACAAAATGTTACAAATATTGAAAAAATGTGAAAAAATTATGTTTGATTTTAGCTGAAATAGTAATTATAATGTAATAGATAAAGGCGAAAAGCAGTCGGAAAAGATTGCATTTTGTCGAGGGAATGGAAGGACTTTGGGTATGGAAACACAGATTGAGAATTACATTGATTACTTGAATAGCGTGAAGCATGCAAGTGCGAATACGATCGCATCCTATCGGAGAGATTTGAAGAAGATGAGCCGTTTTTTTGCGGACAGACAGTGTACGGATGTGCGTGAGCTTCGGGGAACGGATTTGAATTCGTATGTACTGGATATGGAAAGTCATGGTATGTCCACAGCGACGATATCCAGAAGCATTGCAAGTATGAAATCGTTTTTTCTGTATCTGTTGAAGCAGGGGGAGATTACAGAAGATTATGCGGATGCATTGAAGCCGCCAAAGATCGAGAAGAAGGCGCCAGAGACACTTTCTATCGAAGAGATTAATCTGCTCTTAGATCAGCCATCCCGCCTGACACCAAAGGAGATCCGGGACAAAGCGATGCTGGAGCTTTTGTATGCGACCGGTATGCGTGTATCAGAACTTATTAACTTAAAAATTACAGATGTAAATCTGACGATGAATTATATTTTATGCCGGGATGTATCAAAAGAGCGTGTCATTCCAATCGAGAATGTAGCGAAGATGGCACTGGAGAATTATATTAAGTCTGTACGGGAATCCATCAGTCATGGTAGTATGTTCCTCTTTACGAATATGAAGGGACAGCCGATGACAAGACAGGGCTTCTGGAAATTGATCAAGGCATATGCAGCAAAGGCTGGTATCGACAAGGATATTACACCGCATATGATTCGTCATTCCTTTGCATCGCATCTGGTATCAAATGGTGCCGATCTGAAGGCAGTACAGGAGATGCTTGGACATTCGGATATTTCGACCACACAGATTTATCTGCGCAGCAGACAGAGCAAATTGAAGGAAGAATATGAGAAAGCACATCCACGTGCAAAGATGGCTTGAATGCCATATAGAAATGAAACCAATATAGGAAGATAAAAATTCGTAGATGAAATAAAAAGAGAAAACCTCGTTATCAGAGAAAAAACGTCTGGTAATGAGGTTTTCTGTTTGTTATGGCGACGAGGAAAATTTACAACATTCTAAAATTATAATTCGTTACTGCTTGTTTTGCAGGTTCGTAAATACGCTGTCGCTGACACCATGCTTTAACAGGTATGCTTCCCACAGGGAATAATACTGTGCCTGCAGATGGATACCGTCATTGGAATAATCGGCTTTAACCCCCATTGGAACATCGCCGTCCATGTCACAGACGCAGGTGTTCATATCAAGGTAGAAGATACGCTGTCCGTCTGCGTATTCTGCAACCAGAGCATTTCTGCAATCCACATTGTCGTTGTTGTACACATCTGAGTTATCTGCGTAGCTCTGTGTAACATGCATCATACCCATGACGAAGATTACAGCGTCTGGCTGTAATTCCTGAATCTGATCTAATACTTTCTTGTACTGCGCCTGATAATCCTTGGCGTAGCCGCTTCCAAGTTCGTTGACACCACACATGAGGAAAATCTTTTTGTACTGTTTTGTGGCAAGTGCATTCGGGATCGTTTCGCCGTTTGCCATTGTTTTATCCATCAGATCCCAGATGGAAACACCATCTTTGTAGTAGAAATCAGCTGTTGTTTTGGTGCGGAGCGTACCGTAGTCATGCAGTCCTTCAATACGGGAATCACCGATAAAGGCTGCATCGTTAAAGTAGTCGGTATTTACAGTAATGTAGTCGTAATTGGTTGTCTGAGCCACCCGGTCAT
The DNA here is from genome assembly GCA_002431865.1 of Lachnospiraceae bacterium UBA5902. Taxonomy (GTDB): domain Bacteria; phylum Bacillota; class Clostridia; order Lachnospirales; family Lachnospiraceae; genus Coprococcus_C. Next base: position 24,202 of record DJEI01000023.1, on the reverse strand, counting down.
TATCATCGTAATAAGCAGAGCGTGCCTTACGCATTGGAACCGTGATATAGGTCGTTGGAATCGGCTCACTTCCGTCGGTGCTGACTGCATCCGAAGAGGTTGCCGGTGCATCGGTCGACGTTGCCGCAGGGACAGGATTGGAGTCTGCGTCCGTACCGGTTGCCGTCACATCCTCCGGCTTTTTTGCATCGTCTTTTTTTACAAATGGATCTTCTTTGATCATGGCAGACATAAAGAGTGTATGATCCTTGGAGATCCGCAGCTTGTATTCGCCACCCATAGCACCGACAAGGGCATATAAGGTATAGCCGATGACGGAAAGCAGGATCAGGGATACAAGCGGACATTCCCGCAGGAAATCCCAGATTGTTTTCGGTTGTTTTCGTTTATTATTGTTCATCATTATCACCCTCATTCAATCAGAACCGGAAATACAGGAATGGGTTATTTGCACCGGAGGCAATCTGATATACCGAGAGCCAGAAGAGTGCCAGCATGAGAAGCTTGCATACCCATGTCTTGTAAAAACGCTTTAACAGGCGGATTGGAATCGGCGTACAGCAGATGGCACAGATCGCGAGCAGCCACCAGTAGGTGCCGAACAATTCCAGAAACTTCGGGAAGGTATCGATTTTGACCGATCCCTTGACCGGAAGGAAAAATAACCGCTTGATATAATTTCCGAGCGTTGGCAGATCGGAAATATTGAAGATCGTCCAGGAAACCGGAATTACGATCAGCATATAAATATGGGATAAGATCGCATGCCGTTCCAGCTTGTCCAGCAAAAATAACTTCTCGACAGTCAGCAGTACGAAGAAGAACATACCCCATATAATAAAGTTCCAATCTGCGCCATGCCAGAGACCGGTGAGCAGCCATACGATAAACATATTGAGAATCATACGTTTCTGCCCCTTGCGGTTTCCACCCAGTGGAATATAGACATATTCCCGGAACCATCTGCTGAGTGTGATATGCCATCTGCGCCAGAAATCCGTGGAAGAAGTGGCACAGTACGGGTTCTTGAAATTCGTCGGGAACTTGAATCCAAGAATACGTCCAAGCCCGATTGCCATCAGGGAATATCCGAAGAAGTCGAAGAAGAGCTGCATCGAAAATCCCCACGAACCAAGCCATGCAGTTAGTGGATGGATTCCCATGACACCAGCCGTCATAACCGTATTCCAGAGGGAAGCAATCTTGTTCGCCAGCAGAACCTTGTAAGCAAGTCCAAGCACGAAGATCGTCGTGCCCCATTCAATTTTTGACAGGCTGATCTTGCGCCGTCTGTGCAGATCATCTTTAACTTCTGCGAAGCTGACGATCGGACCGGCAATCAACTGTGGAAACATACAGAGATACGTTGCAAAATCTAAAAGTCCGTTGGCAATTTCATATTTCCTGCGGTAGATGTCAATTACATAGGAAGCAGCTTGAAAAGTGTAGAAGCTGATTCCAAGCGGCAGGGTGAGTGACACAAGCTTTAATACGGTTGTACCTGCAATTCCATTGATGATGCCAATAAAGAAGTTCAGGTACTTAAAGACAAATAACATTCCGAAATTAAAGACCATGGCAGCGATAAGCCAGACCTTTCGGGTTGTCTCTGTGGATGCCTGCGTGCCATCCTCGCGTTTCCATGCGGTGTAGATGTTGACGGCTGCAAAATGATTGACGAGGATGGAGAGAATCATCAGAATGATATACGAAGGCTCTCCAACGCCGTAGAAGATTAAGCTGCCGATCAGCAATATTATATTTCTGTATTTTGGTGCCGCTGCAAAATACACAATCAGAAAGATTGGTAAAAAGCGGAACATAAATTCAATACTTGAAAAGACCATTCTACTAAATCCTTTTCCTATATATTATGAATGATAAATTTTTTTCAGATTGTCCAGCTTTGCGGTTGCATTCTGCATCAGCAGATCCAATACGGTAATCGCACACATGGATTCAACGACAACGACTGCACGTGGACCGATGATCGGATCGTGACGGCCCTTGATCTCCATTACAACCTCTTTGTGTGCACGCGTGATGGTATCCTGCGCCTGAAAGATGGAAGGTGTTGGCTTAAAGGAGGCACGTACGAGAATCGGACTGCCGTCACTCATGCCGCCCAGTGTGCCGCCAGAGTGGTTAGTGCGCTTTTTGACCGTGTTGCCATCCATATAGAACTTGTCATTGTTCTCAGAACCGATGGAAGAGACAACCGCAGTGCCATCCCCGATTTCGATTGCCTTGACAGCACCGATCGACATGACAGCCTGCGCCAGCTTCGCGTCGAGTTTGTCAAAGACAGGTTCACCAACACCAGCAGGAACACCGGTTATGATACATTCCACCATAGAACCGACCGAATCTTTTTTCTCCATCATTTCACTGAGATAAGCGGCTGCGTCTGCTGCACAGTCGTTATTTGGCATATAGAGTGGGTTCTGGTTGACCTGATTAAGATTGAATGCATCCTTTGCGACCTTGATCGTTCCGATCGCACGTGTGTATGCAGTAAGGGTAATACCAAGCTCTTTTAAGACCTTGGCAGCAACTGCACCTGCAGCGACTCTGCCGATTGTCTCCCGGCCGGAAGAACGCCCGCCGCCCCGGTAATCGCGGAATCCATACTTCTCATCAAAGCAGTAGTCCGCATGTCCCGGACGATAGCTTTCTGCGATGGAACCGTAATCCTTTGATTTCTGATCCTCATTCATAACAACGAGGGAAATCGGCGTTCCGGTTGTCTTTCCTTCGAAGATGCCGGACAGGATAGAAACCTTGTCGCCTTCGTTTCGCTTGGTCGTAAATTCGTTCTGTCCCGGCTTTCTGCGGTCGAGATAGATCTGGATATCCTCCTCAGAAAGCGCAATCCCAGCCGGACAGCCGTCGATGACAACACCGAGTCCTTTGCCGTGTGATTCGCCCCATGTAGTGACTGTAAATAATTTTCCGTATATAGAACCTGCCATGGTAATAAATTCCTTTCATAAATATACATTTGGAGGAATTATACATCTTTTTGTGAAAAATAGGAAGAGCCTGTTGATTTTTTCCTGTACATGTGCGATAATGTTACAAAATTGTTACAAAACAAAGAAGAGGAATAGCAGATGAAAAAGATTTTAGCGAGAATATTGATATGTGTGATGGTGCTTGGACTGGTTCAGACAGGAAATACAGCGGGCACAGCGAAAGCGGCAAGTACAGATGCAGATATTTATTATGCAGTGCATTGTCAGACGTATGGCTGGGGACTTGGCGTAGCCAAAAACGGCGAGGTAACTGGTACATCCGGACAGGCGAAGCGTCTGGAATCCATCAAGATCTGGGTAAAGTCTGAGCTTTCCGGAAGTGTGGAATACGAAACACATGTGCAGACCTATGGCTGGAGCATTGGGACAAAGAAGGACAGCGAAGAGTGTGGTACGACCGGGGAGGCAAAACGTCTTGAAGCAATCAAGATCCGTCTGACCGGACAGCTTGCTGAGGTGTATGATGTTGTATATCGTGTACACAGACAGACCTATGGCTGGACAGACTGGGTAAAGAACGGTGCAGAGTGTGGTACGACCGGACAGGCGAAGCGTCTCGAAGCAATCCAGATCAAGCTCGTTCGTAAAAATGGTGCCGATGATGCAGATATCAAGTATACGACACATGTACAAACACATGGATGGCTGGATTATGTGGAAGATGGTAAGCAGTCTGGAACAACCGGTGAGGGCAAGCGTCTGGAGGCAATCAAGATTGACGTGCCAGATACAAGCTGTACGGGTGGTATTACCTATTCCGTTCATTGCCAGACCTACGGCTGGATGGATTGGGTAACAAATGATATGCAGGCAGGTACATTTGGACAGGCGAAGCGTCTCGAAGCAATCAAGATCAAGCTGACCGGAGAGATGGCAGAGAAGTTCGATGTGTATTACCGTGTACATAGTCAGACATATGGATGGCTTGACTGGGCATGTAACGGAGAGGTTTCCGGAACATCCGGGCTTGCAAAGCGTCTGGAGGCAATCGAGATCGTGCTGGTAGAAAAGGGCGAGACTGCACCGGGCGAGACGAAATATCCGTATGTCGATGCTGCGATTGCAAAGCAGATCGAGAAGGAAAAGGAAGAAGAAAAGAAACGACAGGAAGAAGCAGAGAAGGAAGCAAACGACAAGGCGACCAGCGAGAATCTGCGCAAGGTTCTGAGTGAGGCTGTATTGGTTCCAACCATAACCAGAGATACGGCAATTGATACAAAGGTGCAGGAAGTATTGGCACAGGTCGTAAAACCGGGAATGGATAATTATGACAAGCTTCTGGCATGTTATAAGTGGATTATAGACAATTCATTTTATAAGTATGATGGTTACACAGGATCATGGAATAACACCAATGTTTCGTATTCTAATAATCGGGATCGACAGGTTGTCAGCTTTGCAAAGACAATCATTTGTGGTGTGAATGGGCAGCGTTATGGAACCTGTATCAATTATGGTTCAGCAATGGTTGTATTTGCAAGAGCACTTGGCTTTGATGCATATCGAGTCGGAGGCGAGACATTACGTGCAGATAACTCGTATGGCGGGCATTACTGGTGTGTCATCAAAATCAATGGAATCTGGTACAACTTCGATCCACAGAATGCCGATAATAATTGGGCAGATCCACTTCGATATTTTGGTAAAACAAACAGTGAATGGTTAGGAATCGGCTACAAATTCACACATGGAAGTGAGAGAGCCGAGGATTATATCGGTGGTGGAACCTATAAGTAAAATAGTGCTTTACAAGATGAAAGTTTTGTGGTAAGATATCAAATGCCGTCACTTGGTTATAGGATCACTCCGACCATAACTCAGCGACTGGACAAAATAAGAAAATGGAGGAAAAAAGCATGATTACAGCAGATCAGAAGAAAGAGATCATTGAGAAGTATGCTCGTACAGCAGGTGATACAGGTTCACCGGAAGTGCAGGTTGCACTCCTTACAGCAAGAATCAACGACCTGAATGAGCACTTCAAGGTACATCCAAAGGATCACCACTCAAGAAGAGGTCTTCTTAAGATGGTTGGTCAGAGAAGAAACCTTCTCGCATACCTTAAGAGCAAGGATATCGAGCGTTACAGAACACTTATCGAGCAGCTTGGTCTTAGAAAGTAATAACAACAAATTAGTAAATAAACTTAAAATCACACACACTACAAAAGGGATTGCAAACGCAATCCCTTTTTTATGCGTCTTATTCCTTTGTCTGGTTGTTATCTGTGGATTCCAGTGTGACAAGTCACGGGTTATAGATACTGCCGTCGATGGCACTGATTATAACGTATGGGGAAATGTACAAAATGGGGAAGAAAGAGATTCCCCATCGATCATGTAATACCACGCAGGAATATACATATAGGAATCAGATTCTTCGTCAAATAACCGGATCAATCCATATTGAATCTCCTTGATTTTGTAGGTGTTATCCGCAGAAAATGGTAAAGTCGTCCCATCGAACTTCGAGATGTAATCTTTGGCGATTGCGTCAACCTGATCAAAAGAGAGCAGTTGTGCATTTGTCTCTAAGACTTCCTCTACTTTCATCGGATTCTGGATAACCAGATAGTTGATACTATCATTTCCGACATTCACGAAGATGGCTTCAAATCCATATCTGGCATTCGTGTAAGAATCGTTGGAGCTGCCGTCTTTACCGATTGTCTCGGAGGTCAGTTCACGGGAGAAATTGAAATCCATATGAACAGGAGCGATACCGTCCACATTTCTGCCGCCATAGAGCAGAGAGGAATCATAGGAATACCCATCGTTTGAAGAATCGCTGGCTATGATTTCACCATCTTTCGTTATCTCGTAATCGGGTTTTATGGTCTGAGCCTTCTGTACATCTGTGATCGTGTAATCGGAGATTCCCATAGTACAAAGTGTGTCAAGCACCATTGCTTTTGATTCTTCTTTAGAATACTGACATTCGTTGGAGTACGATTCATTCTCATAAGGAGGGTTTGCATAGGTGTCGTAGTATTGCGGATATTGAATATATGGTTCGTAGATCGTGTGGAGCAGCATTGTACAGTATGAATCCGTCTGTATAAACGACAGATAGTATGGCTTCTGGCTGATAGTTCCTTTGATAACGCAGAAATTTATATAAATATCCGCATTCTCGGTGGATGAGAAACGATATCATTTCAGGGAACCATCCGTATGAATCGGGGTGACCACGTTGTCATTCTCCATACATTGCTGGGCAATATAGTATTCCTGCAGCAAAGAGTATGGAATATCTGCGCTGTCGTTATACTGTGCAATTTCCTCCTGCATATCGGCATATGCACTTTTTACCTCCTCATCCGGGCGCAGGACATAGGGCAGGGCTAGGGCATAGCTTTCTTCATAAGATCGTCCTCCTGTTAATCTGATTTATTTCGATGCTGATAGATGTAGCTGGGTGCGTTTCATAATTATAGGATACAAATGTATCCGAAATGTATCTAAATGGTTGCAGGTTTTCACTTTTATGGTATTATATTTGAAGAAAATGTCTGATTATAGACAATTATAGACGAAACAGGGGAAAATAGCGATGGAAATCATGAAATATGCGATACAGGGTTATGAGGATGTCACCGCAGAGCATCTGCTTGGAATCTTCGGAAATCCGATCAAACATACATTGTCACCGGTCATCCATGACACGCTCAGCGATGCACTCGGACTGTCAGAGCGGTACGTGCCATTCTGCGTGGAGGACGATGAGCTTTCTCATTGTGTGAAGCTTGCGTATGACGAGGGCGTGCTGGGACTGAATATTACCGTGCCACACAAGCAGCATGTGATGGAGAGTCTCGTGGATGTCGATATAGCCGCGAAGACGATCGGCGCGGTCAATACACTTGTCCGTGTGGAGGGTGGCTATAAGGGCTACAACACGGATATGCCGGGACTGGCGAAAGCGTTAGAGACAGAAGAAATTGCGTTAAAGGATGAGACGGTTATCATGCTTGGCGCAGGCGGTGCCGCACGTGCGGTTGCGTATATGTGTGTCAGCTATGGCGCAAAGCAGGTGTATATCGTAAACCGGACATTTGCGCGCGCACAGGCAATTGCGGACGATATGAATGCGTTTGCAGGAAAGACGGTGGTACAGGCAGTGGCTTCGGAGGATTATAAGAGCATTCCGGATGGAAAATACCTGATGATCCAGTGTACTTCGGTCGGACTGCATGAGGGCGACGGAATGCCGTTTGACTTCGGCGATGCGTTCTATGCGATGGCGAAGGCAGGCGTTGACCTGATCTACAATCCGGCACAGACCCCATTCTTAAAGGAGATGGAAAAGCTTGGCGTGCCAGCAGTAAATGGCTTGAAGATGTTACTCTATCAGGGAATCCTTGCATATGAATTATGGAATGATCTGAAAGTGTCTGAGACGCTGACGGATAAAGTGTATCTGGCGTTGCAGGACGCAATCTATGGGAAGAAGCGCGGCGATAACATTGTCCTGATCGGTTATATGGGGGCAGGAAAGACAACGGTTGGAAAGGCACTTGCCAAGAAGCTTGGATATGAATTTATTGATACCGATCTTTATATTGAGGCACAGGAGGGGATGACGATCCCGGAGATCTTCGAGAAGAAGGGAGAGGCATATTTCCGGACATTGGAGACGGATGTCATCAGAAAACTTCGTGAGAAGACACATTGTGTGATCGCGACTGGCGGTGGGCTGCCGCTTCGCAAGGAGAACAGCGATCTGCTGAAAGAGGTCGGAACCGTATATTACCTGATGGCAGATGCGGATACGACCTATGCGCGGGTAAAGCATTGTACGAACCGTCCGTTGTTGCAGTGTGACGATCCGTATGCGAAGATTCAGGTGATGATGAAAGAGCGGGGACTGGTCTATGCGCGTGCCTGCCATATCCGCGTGCGGACAGACCGTGGAACTTTAGAAGAAGTGATGGATGAGATAAAATGAGTGGAGCAGAAACTATAAATCGAAAAAATTATTGCGATGGAATGCGGGATGCGATTCCAATCGCACTTGGATACCTTGCGGTCGCATTTACACTTGGGATTGCGGCTAGAAATGCCGGAATACATGCACTTCCGGCAACCATTATGAGTCTGACGAATACAACGTCGGCGGGAGAATTTGCTGCGATCACAGCGATTGCCGGTGGTGTCGGTTATGCCGAGATTGCACTGATGCAGCTCGTCATAAACTTACGTTATATGCTGATGTCATGTGCACTGACACAGAAGTTGGATCCGAAATTCTCTGTCGTACACAGGTTCTTCCTCGGATTTGGTGTGACCGATGAGATCTTCGGCATCTCAGTTGCGAGAAAAGGTAAATTGAATCCGTGCTATATGTATGGTGCGATGTCGATTGCGATTCCTGCATGGACGATCGGCACCTGTCTCGGTGTTGTACTCGGCAACGTATTGCCGGGGGGTGTGGTAAGTGCGCTTTCAGTTGCGTTATATGGTATGTTCTTAGCGATCATTATCCCACCAGCCAGAGACAATAAGGTAATCCGCGGACTTGTGATCATTGCGATGGCAGCGAGCTTCCTTTTCACGAAGATACCAGTGATTAAGAATATTTCTTCTGGTATGAAGGTGATTATTCTGACGGTTGTGATTTCCGGTTTGGCAGCGGTGCTGTTCCCAATCCCAGATGAAAACGCAGGAGATGAGGAGGCAGATCATGAAGCATAATATTTATCTGTATATCCTTGTGATGGCAGCAGTCACATATCTGATCCGTGTCCTGCCACTCACATTGATCAAGAAAGAGATCAAGAACAAGACGGTTCGGTCGTTTTTATTCTATGTGCCGTATGTGACGCTCGCGGTTATGACATTCCCAGCGATCCTCACGGCGAGCAACAGTATGGTGGCAGCAGGCATTGGATTTGTCGTGGCACTGATCCTTGCATGGCGCAGGACAAGCATGTTCGTGGTGTCACTTGTTTCGTGTGCGATTGTGTATGTGCTGGAGTTATTTATTTAATAAAGAGAATAAAAATTTGGAAAAATGGAATACTTGATTTTGTCTGATGCATATGTTATATTGTGCTTAGGCAAAATGAAGCTAATGTCCAATCGGACGAAACGAAGACCCCAGAGGTGGCACCCTCTGGGGTCTTCTATTCCGTAAAGTGGCTTATGCTATTAGGCTGATTGTCTTTTAGTCATCTCCATCCAACCATTTGCAGATATAGTGGCAAACGATACCTGCCAAAATAGAGATAATAAATGAAGCTAATATATCCAAAATCGGACTCACCCCCTTTCTTTTGCAGATAAGGGAAGACAACGAAATAAGTATATCATACAAAATATGACAAAAATAGAAAAAATTAACAAAAAATTCAGTTTATATCATTTGCCTTTTTTCCGATATATTTGTATAATAAAGCGAATAGTGTTATACAGTAGGTGATAAATATGAGATCGACACAAAAGAGACGATGCAGATCCAATCGGGGTTTCACTCTTGTTGAGATGATCGTGACGATGATGTTGCTGTCGATATTGCTCACAATATCAGTCATGGGGCTTATGGCATGGCAGGACTGGTCGGACTTCAACCAGGCGAACGAATATGCAGAGACCATGTTTTTGGCAGCGCAGAATCAGTTGTCGGAATATAATGCAAATGGAACTTTAGAAGATTTTGCAAAGAAAACAAAAAATTATAGTCCAGCCGAGGTGAAGCTGGATTCGATATATTACGAAGAAGGACAGGCGTACAGTGATGATTCCGTTTGGGTGACGGTAAATAATGGTACGCTTGTTTCTGTACGTGCAAATAAGGGTGATTACAGTCTGTATGCGGCAGGAAAAGATACGACAAGTCCGACGGCACCAATCGTATATCAGCTTTTACAGGGGTATCTGTATGATACGTCTATCTTAAATGACGCGATCTGCGTCGAGTTTTCCTTAGAGGATGGACAGGTGTTTTCTGTCCTTTATTCTGCCAAGTCAAATGGAGATGAGGTAGAAATTTTCGAGTATGACAATGACAATGATTCCCTTCGGGGGACGGTCAATATTGCCACACGGTATGAGTCTTATCGAAAAGACCGTATGATCGGGTATTATGGTGTGGATACATTGTCAACGGCATTAAAGGGGACAAAGGAAAAACCATCCATTGACGAAGTGAAATTAAATAATGAAGATACGTTAAATCTGTCGTTTAAAGTCAGCAAACCGACGAATGCCGCACAGAAAATGAACTATGATATTACTGTCTATGATGTGGATTCGGATTTCTGTACCAGTGAGCATATGGCAGATGGTGTTCCGGTTATGAAGTTTACATTAGAAGGAGCCAAGGTCAAAAATTATGCGAACCGGCAGGCACAGGCGTGTGCAATCACACGTTATGTGAAAGACGAGACTGGAACCTGGAGTACGCAGGAACTTGGAGAGTTCCCAATTCTTGCGTGGAGCGATACAGATGGAACAATCCGTGTCGTATTGGATGCAGCGGATTTTCAGGCAACTTCTGCCAGTTATGAACTGAATCTGTCAACTTTACGGGATACATCGAAAGCAAGTGAGGTTGCCAATGCAAACTTTAAATTCAAGTCAACCTATACATTTCATCGGTTTGGTCTGGATGCAAATAAGATCAGATGCTCCATCAAGGGGTATGGTGCTGCATATGATACAACAACAGAGCGGCAGAGTAACCAGTCGTATGTTTATTTTGCCGAGGAAAATAACAACACGGATGCCGCAAAGAAGGTTGTAAATTACAACTATTCGATTGCAAATGCAAGACATCTTTATAATATGCGTTACGTGACAGACATTACAGCGAATACTGAAAAGTCTGTCGATGAACTGCGCCTGAGCAGTGCGCATTATGAGCAGGATAAAGATAAGGTGCTGACTTGCCATTTCCAGTTATCAGATGATATTGACTGGACGGAATTTGTGGCGTCAGGGGCATTTTATAATACGAATGGAAATGATATTAAGATAAATGATGAGACTGCAGATTTGGCAGAAACCTTTATCTCGATGAAACAGCTCCGTGCGGAAGATTCTCTGGATGGTAAGAATGCGGATGGCGAGTCGTATACGATCAAGGGACTTAATATGTCGCAGGCAGGAAATGCCCTGTGTATGTTGTATACGGACAAAGAAACCGGCGATGCAGACGAAAAAAAACCGGTTGGTTTGTTTGCCACGAATTATGGAACCATCGGAAATCTGAAACTGGATGACGTACAGGTAACTTCTCCGGGCGATTATGTTGGCTCTTTTGCCGGAATCACGGTGTATAGTGAGAATCTGGTTAAAGAGACAGCGGGCATCTTAGAAAATCTGGAAGTCGTAAATAAAGATGTGGATGCAGAGACAGCCAGCTTTATAAAAGGAAAGTCTTATGTCGGTGGTATTACAGGAACACTGATTGCGGATTCAGATTCGGTTGTTTCAGGAGTCACATGGAAGAAGCTTTCCAATGCCGCAAAGGTAACCGGACTTTCATATGTGGGAGGTGTTGCCGGTGAGCTTCGGACAGAGAAGAATCGGCCAACTGCCATCATATTGGAAGACTGTGAGAATACAGGTGCCGTATATGCGGTCGTGAAGGATGGCGAAGATAAAAAGGACAGCAAATTTATTGGCGGTATCGCCGGAATTTGTGTAAATGAATATGCGGCGGATCATACAGACGATACATCAGCCCTTGCAAATATCACAATCAAAAACAGCAACAGTACACCGTTTTATTCGAGTGAAGATTTGCAGGCATTCCTTGGAAATCAGGATGGAATTGCACTTGCAGCTTATGCAGACAAGGTAGTTGGAACGTATGTTGGCGGTATTACCGGTTACAGTTATTTTAGTACGCTTGAAGGTGTGCGTGCAGAACTGGATAATGGCAAGCACAGCTATGTATTCGGACATGATTATGTCGGCGGTATTGTCGGTTATGCAACCGGTTCTGCGGAGCTTTCTGGTACGAATGAGACAAATACAACGGCAAGAAATGATAATTATGTCATTGGTTGTTCCTATGTCGGCGGTGTGATTGGCGCGAATGCAGATATTGATCTGGCAAAGACACAGGAAGAGACAGGAAGCAGTAGTAACGATACGCTGTCGTTAGTTGAAAATGGAGCAAGGCCAATCGTGGTATCTGACGCTGTGAATACGAAAAATACTGTATCAAACTGGCAGAATACAGGGGTTGTCTATGCAACCGGTATGTATGCAGGTGGTATCAGTGGTTATAATACAGGGTCTCTGATTGGAAATCGTGATACATCGGGTGCAGCGGCTGTTGCTGGAACATATCCGGTTTCTTATGCAGCCGATTATGTCGGTGGTATCAGTGGTTACAATCATGGTGTAATCAAAGCAGAAGCAAGAAAAGATAACAATGTACGTATTGCCGGTAAAAATTATGTTGGTGGTATCGTTGGATATAATGACAGTGGCGCGGAAGTTACAAACTACGCTGTGACGGCTGGAAGTATAGACGGAGATACGGAAAACGGAAGCTATGTCGGTGGACTTGCCGGATGCAATGCGTCGATTGCGATGCTGCAGAACACAGACGGAAGCACAAAAAAATTATATGTAAGCACACAGAACATCAGCGGCAAATATTTTGTCGGTGGTGTGATTGGCGCGAACATTATCAATACGAATGGATATAACCAGAACATGATTACGGAACCTGGACAGAGTGGATCTTCCGATATGGCAACGGATTCTTCTGCTGGTAATACAACAAAACTTTGTTACTTGGATTTGAGTGTGGAAACAATATGGGGAAGTGCAGATTCACCGACAGTGAAATATAATATTCAAGCTGTAAATGATAGTGATAAGGAAATCTCCGATTGGTATGTAAAAATACATGTGAAACAAAATGTTTTAATAGATAAACAGTTGTGGGGATGGCAGCTGCCTGTGGAGGAAGTTGAGGATTCAGAGAAATCAGAGACTATATATGTATTACGCCCAGATGATTTAAAGATAGCTGCTAATAATAAAAGTCGAAGCAGAAGTTTTATGTTGACATTTAAGAGCTATCAGGAAGCGTATTCCTTTGATATTACGGATATAGAATTCTATTATACTGGAGGAGATGGAAACAAAACTGTACTTAAACCAGGAAATAATAATATTACAGAAAAAAACATACATGAGGTAATTGGTACAGGAGAGGGGGAATACCAATTAAAATTAACAGGCGGAAAAACAACAATATGGACTGGACAAATGTTAACAGTATACCAGATCACAAATATTCAATTTGTGAATAACAGTGAATATGACGCGTTTGATTGGTATGTTAAGATTCCTGTTGAAAATGAATCATCAATCCAATTTGATCAATGGAATGCAAATTCAATGAATAAAGAATATGTAGAAGAGACAGGGGAAGATGGAAAAGCAAATCATTATTGGAAATTAAGTCCTAAAACAGTTACACGAATAGCCAAAAAGAGCAGCTCTGAAAATTATCAGATGATGTTTTATTCAGAGGATGAGAATGTATATAATTACATTTTAAATAATGCAAGATTAATATTTTATACAACAAAATTGGTTACAAAAACGGAAGATATCCAGTACGCCCGCATCCAAACCTCCGCGGACATGTCGGACTTCTCCGGTACGATCACAGGCAGTGCATTTACCGGTGGTTACATCGGATACACGATGCTTGTAAACAGTACAGATACGACCTATGCGAGAACGACAGCGGAGAATGTAAGAAAGCTGACCTTAAATCAGACATCCGAAGAGACTGTGGTTAATAAGGTATGCAATGCCGACGTTCAGACAAGTGAAGTGCAGATGTATGTGACAGGTACTGTCGGCGGTGGAAGTGTGACCGCAGATACCTATGTCGGCGGACTTGTTGGATACGATGATGCAAACACATTTCTGCGTATCGAGAATGCAACGAACCGGGCTGCTGTAACGGCAAAGACTGGTTATGCAGGCGGTATGATCAGTGCGAGCCGCAAGTCGAATAATAAGATTCTGGCAAGCAATAACTATGGAACCATTACAGCGAAAGAAGCTGCAGGTGGTATTGTCGGTGAGAACAAGGGTACGGTCAATCAGTGTAATGTAAGCGCAACAATCGCAGGTAACCGTGGAACATCCATTGCAAGCTACGGCGGCATCGTCGGTGTGAGTGGTATCGCGACGGAGAAAGCAGAGGATACAGATGCGGCACAGGTGATGGAATGTACATTTATAGGAAGCATATCTGGCGCTGGAAATGGTGTGACAGCAAATGTTGGAGGTATCGTTGGAACCAATGGATATAATTCAACGGTCAAGGCAAACACGATTGGAAGTGCGGATACCGTCGTGCATGGTGACATGGTAGATGGAACTGCATATGAAACTGCAAGAGCGAATGTCGGTGGTATCGTCGGTACAAATTATGGAATGGTTACCTCAACGGATAATTCTCAAAAGGCAGAAGGAAATACAACGATTGACAATTATCTCGGATATACCGGTGGTGTTGTTGGATGTAATCAGAAAGATGCTGTTGTAAAGGGTACAGAGACAGAGCAGATTATCACAGCGGGCACATGGCATGTGACAGCGAAAGCGGCTGGAGAAAATACAGCTGTGGGTGGCATCATCGGACATTCGATGTCTGGCGAGAATCCGGAGTACCTTACGAATCAGGCAGAAGTTAAGATGGCTGCGACCGGAAATATTGCGGTTGGTGGTATCGTTGGACAGATGGAGAATCAGACCAGTGATGCGATGACATTTACAAAGTGCAACAATTACGGTACGGTTACCGGAACATGGTATACGGGCGGTATGATTGGATACCTGCGCTACAAGGGTGTGAAGTTTAATAGCTGTACAAGTGATGGAGCCGTGACAGGTGGTACAAGTGCAGATGCGATGGTTGGATATGCAGATGCCGATATCGCGAACGATATTCAATATGCAGATTGTACAGTAAATGGAACGAAGTATTCGAAGACTACACAGCTTGCATCGAATGGAGCAGAAGAAAAACAGGTTGTTATGGATGCTCCTGATGGTAAAAAGGAAGCAGAGACAACGGCTGGAGCGACGGAACAGCCGGATGAGACAGAGAATGCTGTGACGGATGCGGATACACAGGATTCTACGACAGAAGCAACAACCGAGGAAATACAGACTGTCCAGAAGCTTGAAACACCGGATGTCAAACGATTGGCAGAGGATGCGCATGTTCTGCAGTATTACGATGGAACAAAATGGACATTGACAGCACCGGTACAGGATGAAGATCTGGTTGGAACGTATGAGTCACGGGTATATCGGTTCGAGGTGCAGGATGGCGCCGATTATTACGAGGTGCAGATCAAGGATGCAAATGGGGCATATGGTGTGCTGTATGTACAGCCAAAGACCAATAAATATTATGTATACTATGCAGGAAGCAACGCAAAGATCCGCAGAGAGAGTCTGTGTGAAGCAAATCCATACACGGAATTTGCAGGCATTCTGACAGAAGAAAAGCCGGTAAATGTAAGTTACGCCGTAAATGTACGGCTGGAGGATACATCGACTGCAATCTGCGCAAAGGTGGCTGCAGAGGGAAATCAGATTTCTGTGTTACTACCGGATACAACGACGTTAGTTGCAGTACAGGCGGTTGTCGGCGAGGCACATCTGGATACCTTTGAAAGCTCGGATACCGCAGTGTGGAAACTGATTCCGGTTGATGATGCAACCACGACAGATGCCAGTGCGATCACAGAAGCCGAAGAGACGGATATGGTGATCTGGACCGGAACTGTGAAAAAGGAAGCGGCAAAGACAGAGCTTCCGAAGCTTGCAGGAACAACGGTGACAGTAGGGAGTGGCACAACTGCAAAAGAAGTTGTGAATTATACGGTGGCAGTTGAGCAGCCGATGCTCGTACAGGTGCTTGGATTTGATGCAGATGGTACATTGGTACAGTCTGTGTATTATATCGCAGATCAGACAAGCGCAAGCTTTATGCTGGAGAAGGATACATGGTTTACCGAAGATGTGAAAGGCGTTCAGATTCGGTTTGCGGCAATTTCAGAAGATGGACTTGCCGATTGGACACAGCCGCAGACTCTGACCGTCAATGGAATATCAAAATAATAGAAAGATAATTACAGGCATATGCAGAAAAAGAGAAAACGCAGACAATTTCATAAAGAAGAAGATCACGGCTCTGCGATGATCGTGGCGATTGTCGTCAGTATGGTTGTCGTTGTGTTCTGCTTATCGTTGCTGCTTGTAAGCTATGCGTTGTTTTCATCTTCGGTGCACCGGGTGACACAGAACCAGTGCCGGGAGCTTTCAAAGACGATCAGCCTTGAAATTGAAAAAGAATTGACAACACCGGCATATACAAGCTTTGATATGCAGAGAAAAGATGTGACAGATGGAAAAAATCTGCTGTGGCAGTATCTGCGCTATAATGTCTGCCAGGGCAACTGGCCGTATTTTGAATCGGAGAGTTCGACTGATCATGGAGAGAAGGCAGCGTACCGGTATTTTACCCTCGCGGCGACCGGTGGAGATACGACAAAATATGCAGCAATGGCGGATGATATTTCTGTTTGCATTTACTGGGAAAATGATGGAAGTTATCAGACATCGAAAAACGATATTGTGCTTTGTGTCAAAGTGACCTGTACCAAGGGAGACCAGACAGCATCCAAGTTGTCAAAGTATAATCTGTCCTGTATGGATTATGAGGATGCAGAAAACGGTGTGGATATTGGAGATGATACGGTGAATCCATCGAAAAATGAAATTCTGAAAAAGGAGCATTGGAGCTGGAGTTTTCTGGAGCGTGAGTAACATGAAGAGAAGAAAAATTGTGCGGCAAATGAATAATGCAGGTTCGACGATGGTGGAAGTGATCGTTGGATTCGTGATTCTTGTTATGGTTCTGGCAGAGTGTATGGTACATTTGCTTGGCGTATCTGGAGAATTGGTTAAGAAAAGCAAGGATATGCAGGAAAATCAGCGTATATTGAATGAGGAAATGTACAAAAAGGATGCAGATTTTGAGAAGCTTACGGGTACAGAGATTACATTGACTGTTGATACCGATAAGACGGATACGATGAATACACCGAAAGACACGAACTTTGTGATGGAAGCCGATCTATATCGCTATTATAGTGATCGCGCGGATCTGACGGTGTTCCGGGTGATCCATAAAAGTGAAGAAGCAGGAGAATAAGAGGAGCCAGCCATTGAAATGAAAAAACTGAAGCAGCTTTTTCGAAAATTCCATAATAAGAATCAGGGACTCACACTGGTGGAAATGATTGTGACCTTTATGCTGATCGGGCTTTTCATGATCGCGGCGAGTAAGGTAATCGCAAATACGGTCAGTGTCTATTATGAGGCAAAAGGAACCGCGAATGGCATGCAGGTATCCGCGATTATCGCTTCGAAGATCCGTGGTGAGATCGAGGGTGCGCGGGATGCGACAATCACAACAGAGGTAAAAAATGAGGATGGAACGACGAGCGAGGTCACATTGCCATATGTCATGCAGCTGTCGACAGATGCAACGCTCGGTGGACAGAATGAAACGACAGGATATAATAAGATCGAGTTTACCGATGCGCAGGGCAGCTATGTTTATATTGGTGTGAATGAAGAAGGATATCTGGTTGTGCATTATTATCCGGTGGTGGTTGCAAGTGGTGAAGTGAAGAGTACAGACTGGGTATTTGACCAGAAAGCGTATATGGGGTATTCCATCAAGGAGTTGAAATTTACGCAGCCGAAAGGAAATTACGCGGATAACATCATTTATATGAGTCTGACACTGCATAGTCCGCGGTATGGCGATTTTACATATACGGAATATATCCAGTGCTATAATTTAGATGCAGAGTCCGACACACAGATCAACTGTAAAACAGAGTAAAAGGGGTAGAAAATGAATTATTTTTTATATGCAATGATATACATATTGGTATTTTTGATGGGAGTGACCGTGTTTTCTTATCTGAATCTGGTCATCGAACGGCTTCCAAAGAAGGAGAAGCTGACGATCCGTCATTCCCACTGTAAGCAGTGCGGCCATGAGCAGGCATGGAAGGATGTGATTCCGATCTTTTCCCGGATTCGTTATCAGAACCGCTGTAGGTATTGTGGTTCTGTGCTTCCGAAACGCCCGCTTATCATCGAGCTGGTCGGTGGTGCATTTGCAGTATTTTCTGTTGCAATGTACGGGATTCATCTGTCTGCATTGCTGTTTTTCCTTGTGATCTGTGATCTGATGGTGATCACGATGATCGATGCAGACACACAGGAGATTCCACCACAGTTGAATGTGATTTTGCTGCTGCTTGGTATCCCTGCTATCTGGGTGTTGCCGGGACCAACGATCACAGAGCGTGTGATTGGACTGTTCGCGATCAGCGTGCCGATGTTTATTCTGATGTTATTTAACGGTTTTGGCGGCGGCGATGTGAAAATGATGTTTGCAGCCGGATTCCTGCTTGGCTGGAAGGGTGTTGTTGGTGCATTTTTCGTCGGCATCATTGTCGGTGGCGCGTATGCCATTTATCTGCTTGTCAAAAAGAAGAAGGGCAGAAAAGAGCAGTTTGCATTTGGACCATTTCTGGCGTTTGGTGTACTTGTATCGCTGACGCAGAATCTGGGCGATACGCTGATTTCAATGTATATTGATTATGTGAAGAGTATGATGACGGCAGTATATTAAGATATTTGTCATGAAACTGATATACAAATATGCAAGAGTTTAGTATGGTAATACAGTTTGTGTAAGAGAAAAAGGAGGAAACTTCCTTGATAAACTATAAATACAGAGCACAGGATGAAAATGGGAAGGTGATATCCGGTACGATGCAGGCAACCGATGAGCTTGATCTGCATGAGCGCTTAAAACAGGAAAAGAAATATCTGATACAGGCGAAGGCACAGGCGGATAAGGTCAACATCAAACGTCTGCGTTCCGATGTTGTCTCTGAGTTCGCGAAGAATATCGGTGAGCTGCTTGGCGCGGGCGTGACGCTCGTAAAGGCACTGCATATTATATCCGAGGATGAGTCCATCAAGCCAAAGGAACGGGAGATTTATACCGGACTGTTAAAGCAGGTGCGTTCCGGTGTGCCGCTTTCCGAGGCAATGTCTGCAAGCGGCGATGCATTTCCGCCGCTTTTCATCAACATGATCAAGAGTGCAGAGAGCAGCGGAAGCATGGACAAGATTGCATTGCAGATGTCTGTGCATTATGAGAAGGAATATCGGCTGAACCAGAAGGTTAAAAGCTCGATGACCTATCCGAAGATCCTTTGCGTATTGATCGTGGTAGTTGTAGCGATCATCATGGGTTATGTCATTCCACAGTTTAAGGATCTGTTTTCCCAGATGGATTCCCTGCCGACCTCAACGACGATCCTGCTAGGTATCAGTAATTTTGTGAAAAATAGATGGTATGTCCTGATTATTGTGACAGTTGTGTTGTATATTTTCTTTCATGTGCTTTTTGCGATACCGGGGGTGCGGTATGCAAAGGATAAGTTAGAATTGAAGCTGCCTGTGATCGGAAAGCTGCGCCGTGTCATTTATACCGCACGATTTGCACGTACGTTGTCGAGCTTGTATTCGGCAGGTATTTCAATCATCAACTGTCTGCAGATCGCACGAAATACAATCGGCAATTCTTATATTGAAAAGCAGTTTGATCAGGTCATCGCGGATGTCCGGGGGGGGATGAATTTAAGTGAGAGTATTAACCGGGTAGATGGATTTACGAAAAAGCTTTCTTCGTCCATTTCAGTCGGTGAAGAGACAGGTGCGCTTGATACGATGCTTGTATCGATTGCAAACCAGATGGAATATGATTCTGAGGTAGCGATGAACAAGCTGGTTTCTTATCTGGAGCCTGCGATGATCGTCGTGATGGCGGCAGTCGTCGGATTTGTTATTATTTCCGTAATCCAGCCGATTTACGGCTCGTATGCGACGATTGCGAATTCGTACTAAACAAGAGAAAACAAACCTATTACAGGAAGGAGAACATACATATGAGTACAGTCATTTATCTGGCAAACCAACAGATACAAGTGATCACCGGTACTCCCGGAAATCGAAAGATTTCTGTCGCGGATTGTTATACAGAAGATGCGCCGGATGGCAGTATCATCAACGGTATGATTATGGATGCGGATGCGTTTGTGAGCTTCATGCAGAACTTCTGGACGACACATAATCTGCCGACGAAGGATGTGATCTTAGTCATCAATTCGACCAAGTTTATTGGTAAGAATATCGAGATGCCTCTGCTCAATCCGAAGAAGACGGAAGAGTTTATCAACCGCGAGTTTACAGATATCAAACAGGGAGAGGATTATATCTGCGGATATTTTCCAATCGGACAGAATAAGGCGACGAAGAAAATCTACGCCGAAATCATAACGACCGATTTCATTAAAGATTATGTGGACATCTTTGCAGAGATCGGCGTCAAGCTCAAGGCAGTGTATTCCGGTGAGAGCAGTCTGATCCGTCTGACCGCATTGACAGCGGCGCAGCAGTACAAGACGTTCGTCCTGCAGATCGCAGATCGTATGACGATTACAACGATCCTCTGGGTAAATGGAGAATTTTACTATTTTAACAGTGCTCGCTGCTTCCACGATCAGGGAACCGAGGATTATGCGCAGGATATCGCACGTTCGGTCAGCCAGATCCGTCAGTTCATGCAGGCAAACCAGTTGGATTATCCGATTGAGGCAGTTCTGCTTGCGGGTGTGAATCCACAGGATCTGCCATTATATCAGAATGCGATTTCGCAGCTTGATATTTACGCGCGTGTGGAAGTATTTGCAGATACGCACATTGTAACCAATGGTCTGGATGTACAGGCACATTTCCACCCGATCAGTGGTCTTGCTGCGGGAAATGCAGGCAAGCAGAATTTCTTAGATGGCTATCATGCCGGAAAAAAGAAGGAAACAGAAAGTGGTGGAGTTGGCGGAGGATTCCTTGCAATTCTGATCAGCCTGGCTGTGATGCTTGTGGGACTTGCTGTGTGTATCACGGTGCGTACACTTCGGAAACAGGAATTGCAGAAGCTGAAAGAGTATAATGAGTCTCCGGCAACAATCATGGAGGTTGCGCGGTATGATGTGCTCATGAAAGAGACTTCGTATCTGATGAACCAGTACAATGCAATCGTGGGAGTAAATCAGAATTTATACACATATCCGGTCTGTAACCGTGAAGTGATGGATGTGGTTGATAATTGCGCGAAAGGGCTTGCAACTGTGACTTTTGATTCGTTCGATGCGGATCAGGGCGTGCTGACGATGACGGCGCGTGCTGATACAGTCGATAATATCAATAAATTCATCCGTAATCTGTGTGGCGTGGATATTTTCAGCAATGTTGATTATACCGGATATTCGTATGTGGAATCCGATGAGCTGTGGGATATTCATGTGACCTGCACACTGGCGGAATCTGCCGGCAGACATACCGATACAGATGCACAGCCGGAGACGACAGAAACAATTGATTTGCCGGATGTCGGTGATGCAGAATAAGGAGGGAATCAGTATGAAGTTAGAAATGACACAAAAAGATAAAAACCTCCTGATCATGCTTTCGATATTTGTAATTGTTGTATGTATCGGTTATTGGGGCATCTACCCGGTTGTAAAGGGTATCGTAAATACAAATAAAGAGATTACGACACAGAAGGAAACACAGGAAGAAAATGAGTTAAAGCTGACGCAGGTGCCAATGATGGAAACGGATAATGAGAGGTTTTCAGATCAGATCCAGAGTGTGAGAAAGTCATTTTTCCCAATGATGAAAAGCGCGGAAATTGATAAATACTTTACCGAACTTGTGCTTGGCTACAATCTGGAATCTTACGATCTTGCAATCCAGATGCCAACGGAAGAGACGACGCTGGAGCCGTATGTATATTCCAAACGTGCAGAGATGCTTGCTGCACAGGAGGATACAGATACGACAGAGGCTCCCCAGGGTGCAAAAGCAGAACGTTCCGAGATCGAAGCGGCTGAGGAAAGCGGCGGTATGTCGACGGACAGCGAAACGAGCGCACTTCCGATGTTTGACGATACGGTGACAACCGGTATTTATAATGCAACGGTGACACTTCGTCTGGGAGGAAAAGAGAGTGATCTGCTTCAGCTGATCGAAGATCTCTCAAACAGCGATAAGAAGATCCGTGTGTGCAATTATTCATGGTCCGAGGAGCGGAGTATCACGAAACTGACAGAGGACGGTGAGTACGATATCAAGACCGAACGCGTTTTGACATTGACGCTGGAGATCTATATGTACGAGGAGGTGCCGGACGATGGAAATGCGCAGTAATAAAAATATCCGAATCGGTGATGTTTTGCAGGAACTTGGATACATCAACGAAGATCAGATCAATCAGGCGGTTGCCTACCAGAAGGAAAACAAAGGTGTCCGTCTTGGTGCGGCACTGATTGCACTTGGCTTTATCACAGAAAAACAGATGTTAGAGGCACTTGGAAAACGTCTGAATTATGAGGTTGTCAATATCTCAGATTTGTCTATCGATGTGAAAGCGGTGGAGATGATTCCTCGTGTTCTTGCCGAAAAATATAACATGATGGGCTACAAGGTAGAAGATACGATGTATTATCTCCTTGTGGACGATCCGCTGAATTTCTATGGAATCGAGGATATACGCCAGATCGTCGGACGGGAAGTTCATATTTCTCTGTGTGAAAAGGCACCACTCGAAAATTCGATTCAGTATTATTATTCTGAAGTTTCTGCACGACAGGCGGCACAGAAAGCGTCCGCGAACACAACGCAGACGAGTGAGGTTATGGAGATCAGCGTGGAGGATGGCGACGACGACACGCCAATCATCAACCTGTTCAACAGCTTGCTTGTCCGTGCTTATAACTCCAATGCATCCGATATCCATATTGAGCCATTT
The DNA here is from genome assembly GCA_002431865.1 of Lachnospiraceae bacterium UBA5902. Lineage (GTDB taxonomy): Bacteria > Bacillota > Clostridia > Lachnospirales > Lachnospiraceae > Coprococcus_C. Next base: position 1,202 of record DJEI01000023.1, on the reverse strand, counting down.
GAGAACCATACAAGCGTGCGAATGCGTATGGATGGTGTTATCTGCGACTTCATGACGCTGCAGAAGAACATTCACAATTCCCTGATCGCACGTATCAAGATTCTTGGAGATCTCGATATCGCGGAGCGAAGAATCCCACAAGATGGACATTTCCGTATCAACATTGAAGGCGTGAACCTGAATGTCCGTGTATCTGTGATTCCAACCGTATTTGGTGAGAAAGCAGTTTTGCGACTCCTGGCGTCGGCAGGTTCCATCGACCATATGGGAACTTTTGGTATGACAGACAGGAATTATCAGCTTGTTATGAAGATGCTGCAGTCGCCGAATGGCATCATCTACCTGACCGGTCCTACCGGTTCTGGTAAATCAACGACACTGTATATGATTCTCGAAGAGCTTGCTAAGCGGAGTGTAAATATCTCGACCATCGAAGATCCGGTCGAGAAGAATGTGCCAAAGCTCAATCAGATGCAGGTAAATAACACCGCAGGACTGACCTTCGAGGTTGGACTTCGTGCCCTGCTTCGTCAGGACCCGGATATCATCATGGTTGGTGAGACGCGAGATGCAGAGACAGCATCGATTTCTGTCCGTGCCGCAATTACCGGACACCTGGTACTTTCGACTCTGCATACAAACGATGCGGCTTCTTCAGTTGTCCGACTGGCAGATATGGGAGTGAAACCGTATATGATCGCCAGCTCTCTGGTTGGTATCGTGGCACAACGACTCGTGCGTAAGGTCTGCCCGTTTTGTGGCGAATGGGGATCAATGACCGAGCAGGAGGAAGCAATCGCAGGCGTACATTTTCCTCAGATCAAACATGCCAAGGGTTGCAGACAGTGCAACAACACGGGCTATAAGGGACGTATTTCCATCCATGAGATTCTGTTGATCGACAAGAAAGTGCGAGAGATGATTACGAAGGGCGCTTCGGTCGAGGAAATCAAAGAGTACGCGGTACAGGAACAGGGCATGAGCACCTTGAAGAAGAGTGCACTTGAACTCGTAGAAAATGGTACGACGACGGTGGATGAACTGCTTCGCGTATCTTATTATGAGTAGAGAGTGAAAGGAAAGCAAGCCGGAAAGGCGAATTCGGAAGCTGATAGGCAGAAAGCGGAGAGAAAACTGGGTGTGGAGAGTAAGAATCTAAGCGTGAAAGCCCATGTCGTGGGTTTGGAAAGAAAAAAGCAAGC
>DJEI01000020.1:6580-16402 GCA_002431865.1 Lachnospiraceae bacterium UBA5902 | reverse complement strand
ATTCCTTGGCTTTGCATTGGGAAAGATCGGAAAAGGCATCTATGTCCGAGTTCATCCGAAGTCATGGAAGAAGTTCAAGTCTAGATTGAAGGAGCTATCTTCCCGTAAGCGAAGTCAGTCAATCAAGCCAAGCCTTGGGAAAATCAAAGTATATGCAAGAGGATGGCTTAACTACTACGGAATTGCAAGTATGAAGAACAACATAGATGACATCAACGGATGGCTCTATCACAGAATACGCATGTGCATATGGAAACAGTGGAAGAAACCTAGAACGAAATATAAAAATCTAGTCAAGCTGGGAATCCCAGAACACTATGCGGCAACAATGGCAAACAGTCGCAGAAAATATTGGTATATCAGCAATAACAAAGCTGTGACTTGGGCGCTGAATAAAGAAAGACTGATAAACAGTGGCTTTTACGATTTAGCCACAGCCTATCAGTCTGTGCACGTCAACTATTGAAAGCGCCGTATACCGAACGGTACGTACGGTGCTGTGAGAGGACGGCGGTTAGTCACCGCCTCCTACTCGATTGCTATAAAGCTGGGGAAACTTAAATTCCTTTCGCTTTTGCGGTGCAGGCTTTCATGGCATCCATGACAGCCCCACGGAATCCTTTTTCTTCTAAGACACGAACCGCTTCAATGGTGGTTCCGGCAGGAGAGCATACCATATCTTTCAACTCGGCAGGGTGCTTTCCTGTCTCTAATACCATTTTTGCACTTCCGAGTACTGCCTGTGCCGCGAACTTATAAGCCTGTGCCCGTGGCATACCATCGGCAACGGCGGCATCTGCCATTGCTTCGATAAACAGAAATACATATGCTGGCGAACTGCCGCTGACAGAGACAACCGCATCCATCAGAGATTCTGGGATTGCTTCGGCAAGTCCAAAGCTGCTCAGTAATTTTAGTACATATGTAAATTCTTCTTCCGTGACAAGTCCATTCTTGCATACGCCTGTGATTCCTTCCCCGACAAGGGCTGGGGTATTTGGCATGGTGCGGACAATCTTCACATCACCGAGTCGCTCACCAAGCCAGGCCAATGTCTTGCCCGGTGCGATCGTAACGATAATCTGTCCGGCAGGGAGTGTTGGCTGAATCTCTGCGATCACTGCCTCATAATATTGTGGTTTTACGGATAAGAATAATACATCTGCCTGTGTGGATACCTCTGTATTCGAGGCAGTTGTACAGATACCGAGGGTTTCCCTGGCCTTTTCACGTGCAGCTCCGGAAGCATCTGCTGCAATAATTTCAGCAGCGTCGATGCCGGCGTGAGCTTTTAGACCGCCGATAATGGCACTTGCCATATTTCCACAACCAATAAATCCAACTTTGTATTTCATGCTTGTTCATCCTTTCTGTCTTTGTCTGTCTGATTATTCAAAAGCCATGCGTGCCTGCATACCGAAATCCGGGCGGTCGGTGATGATACCGTCAACGCCTTTGCGGATCAGCTTACTCATCTTTGCGATGTCATTGACTGTCCATGCATAGACCTCTTTGCGATGCAGATGCATGCGCAGGAGAAATTCCCGTGTTACGAACTGGAAATGCGGGGAGATAAAATCTGCCTTGCACACATGCAGCCGGTGAAGCGGGAAGTATTCGTTTAACCGATGGACAATCGTGTTGCGTGGCGTCCCGATCAACAGACCCGCTTTGATGTTCGGATCGATATCCTTGATACGGAGCACCGAACGGTCAATAAATGACTTCATCATATAATCGGAGTAATCATAATAGCGTTCTACCAGATCAATGATCTCCTGCTCATATCCAGTTTCTTTTAACTCGATATCCAGCTTGATTTTTCCGCGGCATAACTCCAATACTTCCTGTAAAAGCGGAACCCGGTAACCGTGTGTACCAGTGATTCTACAGATCTCGTCATAGGTAAGCCGGCGGATATCCGTACCGTTTAAATCTGGATTGTGAAATGCAATCAACTGATGATCCTTCGTTCGACGAATATCAAACTCTGCAAAATCTGCCTGCAGATTGATCGCAATCTGAAACGCCTCCAATGTGTTTTCGTGGGTGGCGAGAGCCGAAGCGCCACGATGCGCGATGATTGCAGTCATCATAGAGCATCAGCTCCGCGCTCGCCTGTACGGATACGGATGGCATCCGCAACATCATATACGAATATTTTGCCATCACCGTAGCTTCCAGTTGGAATACGCTCCGTGATCATAGCAATGAGTTTCTCACTGATTTCGTCCGACACAACCGTTTCAACCTTGATCTTCGGGAGAAGATTGACAAAATAATCGCCGTTATGGTGCTGGGACTTGTACCCCTTCTGGTTACCGTAGCCCATGATATTGCTGACCATGGCTCCGGTCGTACTGCATTCATCCAAAATCTCTTTCATGTCATCCAGTTTCTCAGGTCGGATGATCACTTCCACTTTTTTCATATTGACACCTCCTGATCCAGTCGTTTAAATATTTGTACCGCGCAGTTCGATGATCGGAGCGCCCTTGCCATTGATATAATCGCCGGTGATGGTGACACGACCGATGTTATCGTCACGTGGAATCTCATACATAATATCCATCATGAATTTCTCAATGATCGCACGGAGTGCACGGGCGCCGGTCTTTTTCTCCATCGCTTTTTCTGCGATTGCTTCGTAGGCACTGTCATCGAATTCCAGATCTACCTCATCCAATGCAAGCAGCTTTTTGTACTGCTTGAGAATTGCATTTTTTGGCTCCTTCAAGATCTTGATGTACATCTCCTTGTCCAGTGCATCCAGAGTGAAAAGCACAGGGAGTCGACCAAGAAATTCCGGGATCATACCAAATTCACGCAGATCTTCGGTTGTTACTTCCCTGATCAGGTTATCGTTCTTGTCATATTTATCTTTCAGGTCTGCGGCAAAGCCCATAGAGGACTGCTTGTTCAGACGCTGTTTGATGATGTCCTCGATATCCGGGAACGCACCACCACAGATAAATAAGATATTCCGCGTATTCATCGTTGTCATCGGCGTCATGGCATTCTTGCTGCCGGAACCGACAGGTACTTCGACCTCAGCACCCTCTAAGATCTTCAGAAGTCCCTGCTGTACAGACTCTCCACTGACATCACGGCTGCGGGTCTCTTTTTTCTTTGCGATCTTATCGATCTCGTCAATAAAGACAATTCCGCGTTCCGCCTTCTCGACATCGTTATCTGCTACTGCGAGAAGCTTGGAGAGGATGCTCTCTACATCATCACCGATATAACCGGCCTCGGTCAGTGTGGTCGCATCGGTAATGGCAAGAGGCACCTGTAGGATTTTTGCAATCGTCTGAACCAGATACGTCTTACCACAGCCGGTTGGACCGAGCATGAGCATGTTGGATTTTTCAATCTCAATGTCATCCATCGTGTCTGTGATCACGCGCTTGTAATGATTGTAGACGGCAACGGACATGGCACGCTTCGCGTATTCCTGCCCGACGACATATTCGTCAAGCATTGCCTTGATTTTATGTGGGGCTGGAACATCTGCCATTGTAAGTGGCTTTTGCTCTTTTTCTTCCTTCTGCTTTTTCTTCTTTTTGACCTTCTGGGAAGTCGGAATATCATCAAATGGCATAAACTGCGACATGTTGATGTTTGGCATCTTGGAGAGGTCTAAAAACTGCATCGCTCCATTGTTGAAGGAGTCGAAGCTTTTCTGCAAACAGTCGTTGCAGATATACATATTACCCGGCATCCGGATAAATGGACCGGCCTCGGATTCCGGTCTGCGACATAGATAGCAATACTTTTCGTATGTATCATCATCGTTGTTATTCTGATTATTTCCGTTGTTGTCTGGCATAATTTCCTCCTTATGTATGCGCATAAAAATGCACCCTTATTATAGCACGGAAATATGCATATGACTATGGAATATTTATGCAGACAGCGATATAATAAATGAAAAGCAATGGCAGCAGAATACAGACAAAAATAGATGAAACTGTGTAAGAAAATCAGATAAATTAGAGAATGAAAGAAATTGGCAGGAGGAGCGGAAGATGAAAAAAAGAATTACCGAATATCTGGCATATATTGATGCCTTGTTAGAAAAAGAAGATGTGGATTGGGAACATGAGAAGGAAAAGCATCTCGTGCAGATTGCCTTTTTCGCGCATGAGCGGCAGGTACACCTCATTGTTATGGCGCTGTTTGCGATGGCAACTGTGGTTTCAATTTTATATTTGAATTTCAGCGGTTCATTGATCATTGTTATGCTTGTTTTTGCGCTTTTGGTGTTGCTGATCCCTTATGTGATGCATTACTACTTATTAGAAAACAGTGTGCAGAAGATGTACAAACAGTATGATTGTATGATGAATAAGATTGAACCGTCCTTTCAGGTGAAACCGGACGATAAAAGATAAAACAAGGTTCCGTTTGTGATGTAAAAACTGCACCACAGGCGGAACCTTTTTCCTGTTATTATCGCTTACTTTGATTTCCATCCACGGCATCTTCCACGCCGTCCACAGCATCCTTGACACCGTTTCCGACACCCTCTGCCGCGTCCTTGACACCTTCACCAACGCCTTCTGCCGCGTCCTTGATACCTTCGCCGACACCGTCCGCGGCATCCTTGATTCCATTTCCAACGCCATTGGAATTTGTTGCATTGCCACCAGTTGCGTTGCTGTTTTCGGTTGTCATCTGTGTCTGCTCCGAAGTGGTTGCAGTGTCCTTGCTCGTCTCGTCCGTACCACATCCACACATACAGATAGAAAGCATCATGGCAGTTGCTGCGATGGCAGCGGTTGTTTTAAATTTCTTCATAATAAAACACTCCTTATCTAGTTTTCATTCTATAAAAATAGTATGAACCTAAATAAGGAGATTATTTTACCAATTTCCGGTAATTTTTGAAATTCAATCCGATGGTGTCAGACAGGTGCAGTCGTCAGGATCGGTACAGCTTTCGCAGTTTCGCTTCTGGTCAAGCGGATTGCAAAGCTCCAATGGCTTGATGTTCCGGTCTAAGAGACTTCCGCTTATAAAACTCATGCAGACAGAATCCTCCGGACTTGCCAGTGTGCCCTTGGATACGATCGCTTTTCCGTTGTGAGGAATCCGGTATTGGTTGTAGTAAATTGATTTTACGATCAAGGTAAGCCCTACCGTCATTTCTGCGCTTGCAATATCGAAGTTCAATACCTTGGACATCGCCATGAGATTGAGCCCCTGTGACACAGTTCCGTTAGTGGAGAGGAAGCCAATAAAGTTCAGGTTTGGTGTTGCTGCTGTTGTATCGGTATAAGTGACACCATATGGCGCGAACAACTGCATTGTTACAGAAGTTGGGTTGGTATCCTCATCATATTCCGGATCGGTTGTTGTAGAAGGCAGGTAGACAACACCAGTGACTGGCAATGTCGCGAGCAGTCGTTTGCAGCAATCATAGACATAGATGACAAAATCGACAGTCAGGTTCGTTAGTGTCAGCTCGTAGCAGTTTGGACGCCCGGCAATCGGTGCGATCGTCACGGAAGGGGTCTCTCCGGTTGCAAAGGTAATGTTCGTAACTTCTGCCCGAATGTATGCCGTTGTCGGATAATCTGCAAGAAGGGTCGCAAGTGGAATCGTCCGGCATATGTTGATTCCGATCTCGTCATAGATAACCGGAACAAGCACGGTGAGCAGCTTTGGATCGCCACATTGCGGCGTCACACAGACATCCGTACAGGTATCGGTCAGGCTGCATGTGCAGGAATCTGTGTTGTTTGCAACTGCATTGCTTAATACTTTTTTGTTACAGCCACAGCATTTAGACATGTTCGTTTCCTTTCAAATATGCTTACAATAATATATTCAGAATATGCATTTTTGTTCGATTCCGGCAATATATTTGTAAAAGAAAGAACTGGGAGGAAAATGTGGAAGCGGTTTATAGATGGAAAGGGGATAAACGGATCTTACTTTACGAGGAGGGCAATCAGATTTTAGCACAGGTGATTGGGACGGGCAGGACGGTACAGTGGGGCAGCTTATGCCGGGATTATCATTCCTGTGGCGTAAGCCGGCTGTGGGACGATGAAATCTATGTGGCGTATGTGAACACGGAAAATGTTTTAATGTGGGATAAGCTCTTTGCGGAGGGACGGCTGGTGCTTGTGAAGGGTGACGACTGGGGTAGTATCTCTATGGTTCGGATTGCACCAGCCGCAGGAGAACGTACACAGCTTTATGTGTGGTATTGCATGACAGATCCGGGAAATGGCACGGACAGTCTGTACGTGATAAATCCACTGGGAGAGAGGAAGGTTCAGAGATTGGTACATGGTACAGAGAGAATTGAACGATATGAGATTTTACAACACGGGGAAGTCAGTTATCTTCTGTATAAATTAGCAACGGAAGCCAAACCGCGGATATATGCCGTGGATGTATCACGACTAGGAGACATAAGTCTGTCGGAATATATATTATGTAAAGAACAGACAATGCAAGAACTTGAAAAACGATGTAAAGAAAATGATAAGAATTATAATGAAGCAATTCGAAAGACACAGGAGGATTATGAATCACGTATGAAATCGACCGTGAAAAATATGGAACAGCGGTATAAACAACAATATGATGAGTTGGCAAAGCTGACGCAGGGCATGCAGGAGGAAGGTCGTAAGTGGCGGGAATTATATTACAAAAGTGTTACAAAAGATTAAGAAAAGATAAAATTTACTTGACATAACTCGTAGAATTTTATAATATAAAAATTGCAGCCTTTTTTTCGGGAATGTCCCAAGACTGCAAATGGTAATTTGTATTACATAGGTAATGTACCACAATATATAGAGAATGTAAAGGAAAATTTTATGGAAGACAAGAAAAAAACTTTAACTGAATATGAGAAAGAAATTTCCGAAGCACAAGAAATGGAAGAGGCAAACACACACAAACGAAAGGTACGGAGCTTTAAGCGGATGTTGATGATAACATTCCTGGTCGTATGTGCGATTCCAATCACGCTGTGCATGTTCCTTATGGTAAAGATGAACCGGCTGGATCACAGGATTGAGAATCTGGTCGACCGGGTGGAGGAAGGAAAGAATCTGGTCAGCACGAACATCGGACTGATCGATGAATCGACCGAGACTATGACGAGTGAGCAGATGGCGTATGGAGATCTTGGAAAAGGTTCGGAAGGTGTGCACGTAGCTCTGACAGACAATGGCGATGGCTCAGACAAAACCACGGAAGATGCAGAGGCGACGACGGAAGCAGCCAGTGATGTACCGGAACAGACGTACTACAATGGACAGAAAGTATACCTGACTTTTGATGATGGTCCAAGTACATACACTGGAGAACTCTTGGATGTGTTGAAGGAAAACAATGTGAAGGCAACGTTCTTTGTTGTTTACAATGATGATAAGGAAGCACAGCAGTATTACAAGCGGATCGTTGACGAAGGACATTCGATCGGAATGCATTCTTACAGTCATGTGTACGATCAGGTATATGCAAGTCAGGAAAGCTTCGAGGAAGACGTGACGAAGATTCACGATTACATACAGGAACAGACAGGTGTGGATACGCATCTGTACCGCTTCCCGGGTGGAAGTTCGAATCAGGTAAGTAAGGTAGATATCCAGGATCTGATTGGATATCTGCATGACGAGGGTATCGTCTATTATGACTGGAATTCCCTGTCAGGTGATGCAGTGGATGCATCTTTGACACCAAGTGAGTTAAATGATAATATACTTGGGTATGTACATGCCAATGCCGGCGATTCCGTGATTTTGATGCATGATCTGCAGAACAATCATGCAACGATCGAAGCACTTCCGGCATTGATCCAGACTTTGAAGGATGAGGGATATGAGATTTGTCCGATTGATGATTCTACAAAGCCAGTGCAGCATGTAGAATATAAGGGAGACAAATAATTGAACTACTTAGAAGCACAAAATTACATCGTAGAAAAAAGCAGGCTGGGAATCGTGCCCGGCCTGACACAGGTAAAAGAGCTCTTACGGAGACTTGGCAATCCACAGGATACGTGCAGGACACTGCACATTGCCGGGACAAACGGAAAGGGCTCTATTTTTGCGTTTGTACAGGAGAGCCTGCTTGCCGCAGGATATCATGTGGGACGGTATATTTCACCGACGATTCTGACGTATCTGGAACGGTATCAGATGGACAGACACTACATGTCGGAGGCGGAATTTGCAGCGTTACTCACAGAGGCTGCGGCGGTGATCGATGCGATGGAAACGGATGGGTTTGCCAGTCCGACTGCCTTTGAAATCGAGACGGCGGTGGCGTTTCTGTATTTTGCGAGAAATCATGTGGACTATGTATTGCTCGAATGTGGCATGGGTGGAAGCCAAGATGCGACGAATGTGCTTGCAAAACCGGAGGTTTGCGTGTTTGCACAGATCAGCATGGATCATATGCAGTTCTTAGGCGATACTCTGACGAAGATTGCAACAGAGAAAGCAGGTATCATCAAGCCGTATACAACTGTGATCTCCGCGCCGCAGGTGCCGGAGGTATCGAAGGTGCTGCGGGAGACGTGCCGGGTACAACACGCTTCTTATATAGAAGTAAATCCTTTGGACTGGGAAGTCGTGCAGATGAATCTGGATGGTGCCGAGCTGGTGGATTGTGGAACGAATCCGGGAGAAAACAATAGGGATGAGGATATCAGGGAAAGGAAAAAACCATATCATATTCCGTTGTTAGGAGAGCATCAGATTGTAAACGCACAGACGGCAATTACTGTGCTCCGTGCACTATATATAGAAGAAACAGCCGTTCATAATGGAATTGCACAGACCACATGGCTGGGGCGTATGACGAGGGTTTCGGAACATCCGTATATCTATGTAGATGGCGCGCATAATGTAGCAGCATGGGAATATTTGCGTACATCAGCGGAAAAGTATTTTACAAACCGCAGGGTAATCTATATAATAGGAGTACTGAAGGATAAGGAATACGAGAAGATGGTGGAGATTCTGGCGCCGACGATGGCAGCAGCCGTTGTGATCACACCGGATACCCCGCGTGGTCTGCCAAAGGAGATTCTGGCACCGTTGTTACAGGCGGAGGGCATACCGGTGCAGCTTGCAGATACAAGCGCAGAAGCGTTGCAAAAGGCAAGAAAACAGGCAGGCGGAACGGATGTGATTCTCGTGAGTGGTTCGTTATCTTTTCTGGCAGAGTATCTGCAACTAGAAAGCGGAGATGATGATAATGGAGCGAGTAGATAAAATTCTTGCGCATCCGGAATTTCAGATGTATATGCGTCGGATCAGGGAACAGGAACGCACGCGTGTGTTTTGCCTGCATGGAATCGAGCATAGTCTGGATGTGGCAAGAATCGGATATATAAAGAATCTGGAACAGGGACTTTTCTTCCGACAGGATGTGATCTATGCGATGGCATTGCTGCACGATATCGGAAGATGTGAGGAATATTTTTCTGGGAAATCCCATCATGAGGCGGGAGCCAGGCTGGCACGACCAATCCTTTTGGCATGTGGATATACAGAGGAAGAATGTGATGAAATTTGTGATGCAATCGGCAGACATAAGGCACCGAGTGAGCAAGTAAGGACACTTGCAAAACTGCTGTATGATGCGGATAAGCAGTCCAGAAACTGTTTTGACTGTCACGTGCAGGAACAGTGTTACTGGTCAGAGGAAAAGAAGAACCATACAATTCGATATTAAGATATATAAAACAGGGACGCAGTCGGAAAAATTCCGGCTGTTTTTTGTGCAATAAGCCGTTATGTAGAAATCATGCTTGCACGAATTTCTATATGACGTAAAGAAATTGTCAAT
>DJEI01000020.1:0-6545 GCA_002431865.1 Lachnospiraceae bacterium UBA5902 | reverse complement strand
GAAATTGTCAAAAAACAAAACCTTATAAAAACAACCATAAGTGTAATTGCACAAAGGAAACACAAGCAAATATAAAATATAACTGGCGAAACAATGCAACAACATAAAAATAATAAGAAAACCTTCCTTTTTTTTAAAAAATAAAAAATGAACTCCATAAAACCTTAAATAAATTAGGAAATCCTTTATCTGTGTTGACAAAATAATGTTACAGGCACATAATACACCCAAGTCGAAGGTAAAGGCTTAATAAAATTAAGAAAATGCAAGAAGAAAGAGAGGATGATGTTTATGAAGAAAAGAAAATTAATTAGCATGGTGCTTGCAGCAACATTGGCATTGACATCTCTTACCGGTTGTGGAAAGAAAGATTCATCCAGTGATGACAGTGTATTAAGAGTCGGAATGGAATGTGCATATGCTCCGTTCAACTGGTCACAGGAAACGGATGAGCTTGCAAATGGTGAAAAGGCTGTTCCGATTTACGGAACAAACATGTATGCATACGGATATGATGTTATGGTAGCTGAAAAGCTGGCAAAGCAGATGGGAAAGACATTGGAAATACACAAGGTTGAATGGGATTCCATCGGAATGTCTCTGGATGCAGGTGATTATGATGTGATTATTGCAGGTATGGGACGTACAAAGGAACGAGAGGCTTCTTATTCATTTACAGAGCCTTATTATTACAGAGATAACTGTTTAGTTGTAAAGAAAGGATCCGGACTGGAAAACATCAAAGGACTTTCCGAATTGGCTGGGAAGAATGTAACACTTACTACACAGCTTGGTACCGGATGGGTAAATTTGCTTGATCAGGTTCCGGATGCAAAGCTTGGAGCAAATTATGAGACAACGGCTGAGTGCTTCATGGCAATCTCAAATGGAACGGCTGATGTCTGTGTCATTGATGTTCCAACTGCAGAATCTGCTGCTATGACAAATGATGATCTGGCAATTATCTATCTCGATGATAACGATAAGTTCGTCGGTGACGAGGAAATGACAAATGTATGTATCGCAACAAGAAAAGATGATACCGCCCGTCGTGATGAGATCCAGAAGGCGATGGATGCCATCGGCTGGAATGATAAAGCAACTATGGATAAGACGATGGAAGAAGCTATCAGTTTGCAGCCGGCAGCTAACTAATTACATAATGACAGAAAATTCCCCCGCAGCCTTTCATGATTTCAGGCTGCGGAGGAATTATAAAAAACGTGTAGAACAGGAGGAAATCATATGGGTGCTATTCTAAGTATATCATCCCCGACGAATATCTTTGAATGGATGGCATTTCTTGCCGAGAAATATTCAAGTATGTTCCTGCAGGGAACATGGATCACCCTGTATGTATCTGTGATCGGTACGATCGTAGGTTTCATACTTGGTTATATCGTAGGTATTGTCGGAGATATCAAAATTCACAAAGAAGATAATCCGATCAAAAAGGGAATTATCAAATTCTTCAAGTTTATCTGTTTCTTATATGTAGAGTTGTTCCGAGGAACGCCAATGATCGTACAGGCAATGATTGTATATTTCGGTCTCCGTCAGGGTGGTTTTGATATCAACCCGATTGTTGCAGGTATCCTCGTAACTGTATTAAATACAGGTGCGTATATGTCAGAAACCGTGCGTGCAGGTATCAAATCCATTGATGCCGGACAGCGCGAAGGTGCTCTGGCAATGGGAATGTCGCCGATGCAGGCAATGTTCTATGTAATCCTTCCACAGGCATTCAAGAACATTATCCCTGAGATGGCGAACACATTCCTGACAAACCTGAAGATGACATCTGTATTGAACGTAATCGGTATACAGGAGTTGTTCATGCAGGCAAAGACTGTTGGTGGTACGTATTACAAGTACTTTGAATCGTATCTGGTAATTGCGTTGATCTATCTGGTGCTTTGTGTTGCATTTAACCGGTTGTTCTTATTTATCGAAAAGAAGATGGCAGGCAAAAAAGATTATGTGCTTGCGGTTGAATATATGGAAGACAAACAGTAGGAGTGCGTCTGCGAATCGGAGATTCGCATTAGGATGCGCACGACGACATGCCGCCGAACGTATGTGAGGGGGCGATACCCGTAAGGAGGTGTGATTATGAGTAAAAATAATGAAGAAAGTATTATTGAAGTAAAAGACTTAAGCAAATCCTTCGGTGATCATGAGGTTTTGCGGAAGATTGATTTTGAGGTGAAAAAGGGAGAGGTAATTTGTATCCTTGGTTCGTCCGGTTCCGGTAAGTCAACATTACTTCGGTGTATTAACAAGCTGGAGACGCAGACAAGCGGACAGGTGTTGTACCACGGCAAGGAGATCCGGAATGTTCAGAAGGAGATTAATGAGTTCCGCTCCAGAGTGGGCATGGTGTTCCAGTCGTTCAATTTATTTAACAATATGACGGTGTTGGAGAATTGTATGGAGGGTGCAAGAAAGGTCCTGCATGTATCTAAGGAAGAAGCGTTTGATCGTGCAATTATGCATTTAAAAAAAGTTGGCATGGCACCGTACATCAATGCCAGACCGGAGCAGTTGTCCGGTGGACAGAAGCAGCGTGTAGCAATCGCCAGAGGACTCTGTATGAATCCGGAGGTGCTGTTGTTCGATGAGCCGACATCCGCGCTCGATCCGGAGATGGTTGGTGAAGTGTTGAATGTAATGAAGGAACTTGCAAACTCCGGACTTACGATGCTGATTGTAACACATGAGATGGATTTCGCAAAGAATGTATCGTCCCGTGTGCTGTTCATGGATAAAGGCTATGTGGTAGAGGATGCACCGCCAGAGGAGTTCTTCACGAATCCGAAGAACGATCGAAGCAGAGAATTCTTAAGCAGATTCATAGCATAATAAGATTGTGAGGGAAAATTATGGAAAATTATGTTGTTACTTTTGCAAGAGGCTTTGGTACCGGCGGAAAGGAAATCGCATCGAAGCTTGCGAAGGAGCTTGGAATCCATTGCTACGAAAACCGAATCCTGACACTGGCGTCTCAGATGAGTGGTCTTGATGAGAAACTGTTTCAGGAGGTTAACGAGAGGGTTCGTTCCAATGGTGGATTCTCCAGCTTCTTAAGGGGGCTGCCGCGTGCGAGAAGCTATATCAGCCGGAATGAAAAGTTCGTATCCGATGATAAGCTGTTTGAGTATCAGAGACAGATTATTGAAAACTTAGCGGATACGGAATCCTGTGTTATTGTTGGAAAATGTGCTGACTACATCCTGCGAGGCAGACCGAATATTGTAAGTATCTACATAGAAGCACCGCGTGATTTCTGTGTGAAGCGGACGATGGAACATATGGGGGTGACCGAGGATGTTGCGACGGCGACGATCGTGCATACCGATAAGTTCCGTGCCGATTATTACAAATATTACACACATGGAAATTACTGGACGAACCCGGTCAACTACGATCTCACGATTAACAGTGAGAAGGTTGGAATCGAGGACAGTGTGAAGCTGATCAAGGATTACATGAAAATCAAAGGAATTATAAAGTAACGAAAACATTTTATATATTTAGGAGGCGTTTATTATGAAATTAAAAGATCTTGGGTTAACAAAGCAGGACATTAAGGATAAGGTAAGCAAGTATATGATCGATACGTACGAGCGTTTCGACTTCCTGGCAGAGACAGCCGAGGGCATGTACATGTACGATGAAAACGGAACTCCGTATCTGGATTTCTATGCAGGCATTGCCGTAAATAATGCCGGAAGCAGAAACCCAAAGGTTGTTGCAGCCGTCAAGGATCAGGTTGATGATATCATGCATACCTTCAACTATCCGTATACGATTCCACAGGCATTGCTTGCTGAGAAGGTCTGTACCACAATCGGTATGGATAAGATTTTTTATCAGAACTCTGGTACAGAGGCAAACGAAGCCATGATAAAGATGGCAAGAAAATATGGTATCGAGCATTACGGACCAAACCGTTATCATATCGTAACTGCAAAGATGGGCTTTCACGGCAGAACATTCGGTGCGATGTCTGCAACCGGTCAGCCGGGTAATGGCTGTCAGGTTGGCTTCGGACCGATGGCATATGGATTTTCCTATGCCCCATATAACGATTTGAAGGCATTTAAGGATGCTTGTACAGAAAATACGATCGCTATCATGATCGAGCCGATTCAGGGTGAAGGTGGCGTACATCCGGCTACTTACGAGTTTATGACAGGACTGCGTAAGTTCTGTGATGAGAATAACATGCTGCTCCTGATCGATGAGGTGCAGACCGGATGGTGCAGAACCGGTCAGCCAATGTGCTACATGAACTATGGTATCAAGCCGGATATCGTCTCTATGGCGAAGGGACTTGGCGGTGGTATGCCAATCGGTGCCATCTGTGCAACCGCTGAAGTTGCAACCGCATTTACACCGGGTTCCCATGGTACAACGTTTGGTGGACATCCAGTCAGCTGTGCAGCCGCTTATGCAGAAGTAAACGAGCTTCTTGACCGTGACCTTGCAGGCAATGCAAAGGAAGTTGGAGCGTACTTTATGGATAAGCTGAAGAACCTTCCGCATGTGAAGGAGGTTCGTGGTATGGGACTGATGATTGGTGTTGAGTTCGATGATACGATTGGCGCTGTCGATGTGAAGCATGGTGCATTTGACAGAAAGCTTCTGATCACAGCGATTGGTTCGCATGTCATTCGTATGGTTCCACCACTGATTGCAAGCAGGGAAGATTGTGACAAGGCATATGCAATTCTGGAAGAGACAGTGAATGCACTTTCAAAATAAAAATTCATGTGAGGTATCTGTCCTGTTGCGATAAGGCAGCAGGATGGATATTTCATCTTGGAAAGTAAGGTGACTTAGAGTGAAGAATTTTAGCTTTTCTGTACCACAGGATATCATCGTTGGTGCAGGTTCAATCAGGAAATTAGGTGAATGTGCAACCAGGCTTGGCGGCACACATGCTCTTATTATTTCCGGTCCCCATCTGAACAAGATGGGACTGGTGGATACATGTAAGCAGTCTCTGGCAGATGTTGGAATCCCGGCGGATGCATTTACGGAGACAGAAGGAAATCCTTCGGTGGAGACAGTCGAAAAGGCAACGAAGATGTACAAGGAATGTGGTGCAGATTTCATCGTGGCATTCGGCGGTGGTTCTCCGATGGATGTGGCAAAGGCGGTTGGTATCATTGCAAAATACGGTGGAAGCATCACGGAATACGAGGGCGGCGGCAAGGTGCCGGGACCGATCGTTCCGCAGATTGCAATTCCAACGACCGCGGGTACTGGTTCCGAGGTAACTGCATTTTCGGTTATTACCGATCACAGCCGGAACTATAAGCTGACGGTATTCAGCTATGAACTGATTCCGAAATATGCGATTCTGGATCCGGATTTGATTGCAACGGCACCTGCTTCGGTAGCTGCTGCATGTGGAATGGATGCGTTTATCCATGCATGTGAGTCGTATATCTCGACGGATGCTTCTCCATTTTCCGAGGCGATGTCTGAGAAAGCGATGGAGCTGATCGGCCGATCCATCCGGGCTTATGTGGCAAATCGTACGGATGCCAATGCCGCCAGTGATATGTTGGTTGGTTCTCTCTTTGCGGGTATTGCGTTCTCTTGGGCGAGACTTGGCAATGTGCATGCGATGAGCCATCCGGTCAGTGCATATTTCGATGTGCCACATGGGGTAGCAAATGCGATTTTGCTTCCGACGATTCTGGATTACAACAAGCTTGCGGACAAAGGAAAATACAAGAAGATTTATGAATATGTGAGTGAGACACACAGAAGCGATGAGAGCTTCACACCGGATATGCTGGTGGATGCAATCAGAGCGTTGAATGATAGTCTTTCGATTCCTGCAAATCTTACAGAAGTAGGAGTGACGGAGGACAAGATCGATGTCATGGCAGACGATGCCATGAAGAGCGGAAACATCATGGTGAACCCACGCCGCTCTACGAAGAAGGATATCGTAGCCCTTTACAAAAAGGCTATGTAATATCAAACCTGTCTACACGGGAAAAGGTTGTCGCTTGTCGGCAGCCTTTTTCTATTGAGGATATTATTTGCAATCCATCCGTTATCTTTTTGTACTTTACATAGATGTATATGCTTCATAATTTCATTTGCGATGTATTGAATCTAAGAAATTCTAAATGTTCTAAATTTAGGTTTTTAAGTAGATGCGCAAACGCTGCACGGGTATTGCCCCCTCACTTTGTTCGGCGGCAGATTGTCGAGCGCATTTGAAGTGTGAACCTGTCGGTTCACAGGCGCTCTCCGCTCGCCATCCGTGGCTCAGTGGCAGCTTGTTTGAACATCGTGTTCAAACATTGCTAGTATACTGATAGAACATTAAGAATTTCTAAGAATCAAACATATGCAAATGAAACTATGAGGCATATGTATCTATGTAAAATGAGAGTATTGAAGGATGGATTGCATATAATATCCCCCTCCCGGAAGCCGGGAGGGGCGGTTTGACTTTATGAAGGGATGAATTTGTAAATGGGTGAATTGTTATTTACCTATTGCGTGTATCTGTATAT
>DJEI01000035.1:3902-6030 GCA_002431865.1 Lachnospiraceae bacterium UBA5902 | reverse complement strand
ACACAGATGTCAAAATTCTGGTTTGATTTTACAAAGGATGTTGTTCCGAATCATATGATCTCTGTAGATGTCAAGGATATGCCGGAATTTTTCCAGCAGGAGCGTTTTGACGGAAACAGCATGATGTGCAAGAAGTTAGAGATGCTCCCAATCGAGTGTATCGTTCGTGGCTATATCACAGGAAGCGGCTGGGCAAGCTACAAAGAAAACGGTACCGTATGCGGTATTAAGCTTCCAGAGGGACTGGTAGAGTCCGATAAACTTCCGGAGCCGATTTATACACCGAGTACCAAGGCAGATCTGGGAGATCATGATGAGAATATTTCCTTCGAGCAGTCGGTAGAGGTAATGGAGAAAATTTATCCGGGAAAAGGCCGTGATTATGCGACACAGATCAAAGACTGCACCATCGCTCTCTATAAGAAGTGTGCAGAGTATGCACTTTCCAAGGGAATCATCATTGCAGATACCAAGTTTGAGTTTGGACTTGATGAAAACGGAAAGGTTGTTCTTGGTGACGAGATGCTTACACCGGACAGCTCCAGATTCTGGCCATTGGAAGGCTACAAGCCTGGACAGGGACAGCCATCATTCGACAAGCAGTATGTCAGAGACTGGCTTAAGGCAAATCCGGACAATGATTTCCTTCTTCCGGAAGAAGTTGTCACAAAGACCGTTGATAAATACAAGGAAGCATATGAGCTTCTGACAGGAAAGCCTTTTACAAGATAGATATAGGAGATCACAATGATTCAGAATAACAGTTATGATGCGGATACACTTCATGAAGAGTGTGGCGTCTTCGGAATGTATGATTTCGATGGTGCAGATGTAGCATCGACAATATATTATGGACTGTTTGCCTTGCAGCACCGCGGCCAGGAGAGCTGCGGTATTGCAGTCAGCGATACCAGCGGTCCAAAGGGCAAGGTTCTTTCTTATAAGGGAATGGGACTTGTAAATGAAGTGTTCGCACCGGAAAATCTTGAGCAGATGAAGGGGGACATCGGAGTCGGACATGTACGCTATTCGACGGCCGGTTCATCTACCCGTGAAAATGCCCAGCCACTCGTGTTAAATTATGTCAAAGGTACATTGGCACTTGCCCACAACGGCAACCTGATCAATGCACCGGAGCTTCGCAAGGAGCTGGAATATACGGGAGCAATTTTCCAGACCACCATTGATTCTGAGGTGATTGCCTATTATATCGCAAGGGAGCGTCTGAATTCCCAGTCAGCAGAAGAAGCTGTGCGCCGTGCGTGCCAGCGTCTCAAGGGAGCTTACGCACTGGTTGTAGCAAGTCCTCGTAAATTGATTGGAGCACGTGATCCATACGGCTTTAAGCCGCTTTGTATCGGAAAGCGTGACAATTCATATATCATCACATCGGAAACCTGTGCACTTGACACCATTGGTGCAACGTTTGTGCGTGATGTGCTGCCGGGTGAAGTTGTGACCATTTCTCCGGAAAAAGGCATTGAGTCCGATATGACCATGGCACTTCCAAAAGAAAAGGAAGCACGCTGTATTTTTGAGTACATCTATTTTGCAAGACCGGACAGCCATATTGACGGGGTGAGCGTATATGCGAGCCGTATCAAGGCAGGTCGTTTTCTTGCACAGGATTCCCCGGTGGAGGCAGATCTGGTGACCGGTGTACCGGAGTCCGGAAATGCTGCAGCACTTGGCTATTCTCTGGAATCGGGAATCCCGTATGGTACAGCTTTTGTCAAGAACAGTTATGTGGGACGTACGTTCATCAAGCCAAAGCAGAGCAGCAGGGAATCAAGCGTACAGGTGAAGCTGAATGTACTGCGTGAGGCAGTGGCAGGCAAACGTGTCATTATGATTGACGATTCGATCGTAAGAGGTACGACATCTGACCGTATTGTGCGTATGTTAAGAGATGCAGGAGCGACCGAGGTGCATGTACGTATCAGTTCTCCGCCATTTTTATGGCCTTGTTATTTCGGAACTGATATTCCGGCACGTGAGCAGCTGATTGCTTATAACCGTACGATTGAGGAGATCCGTCAGATCATCGGCGCAGATTCTCTTGGCTATCTTGGAATCGAGCGTCTGAAAGAAATGGCAGAAGGACTTCCGATCTGTACCGGCTGTTTTA
>DJEI01000035.1:1541-3862 GCA_002431865.1 Lachnospiraceae bacterium UBA5902 | reverse complement strand
GGGCAAGTACCCGATGGAACCGCCAAAACAGGACATTCGCGGAGAGTACTACGACAAAGAGATTGATCTTGAGCGCAAGATGAGCCGATAAATTACCAATGTATTCGAATAAAAGGAGAAGAACATGAGCACAGACAGATACACAAGTCCGCTTTCCGAGCGTTATGCCAGCAAGGAAATGCAGTACATTTTTTCCCAGGATATGAAATTTTCCACATGGAGAAAACTCTGGATCGCACTGGCTGAGACAGAGATGGAACTCGGACTTTCCGAGAACGGAAAGCCGGTCATCACACAGGATATGATTGATGAGATGAAAGAACATGTCAATGACATTAATTATGATGTAGCAGTCGCACGTGAGAAACTGGTACGTCATGATGTCATGAGCCATGTGTATGCCTATGGACAGCAGTGCCCGAAGGCTGCCGGTATCATTCATCTGGGTGCTACTTCCTGCTATGTTGGAGACAACACAGATATCATTCTCATGAACGAGGCATTGAAGCTTGTACATAAGAAGCTTGTCAGTGTAATTGCAGAGCTGTCCAATTTTGCAGAAAAGTATAAGGATCAGCCGACCCTTGCATTTACGCATTTCCAGCCGGCACAGCCGACTACTGTAGGAAAGCGTGCAACACTCTGGACACAGGAGTTTCTGATGGATCTGGAGGATCTGGAGTACGTACAGAGCACATTAAAACTGCTGGGATCCAAGGGAACAACCGGTACTCAGGCAAGTTTCTTAGAACTCTTTGACGGGGATCAGGAGATAATTGATAAGATTGATCCGATGATCGCTGAGAAAATGGGATTTAAGTCCTGCTATCCGGTTTCCGGACAGACCTATTCCCGTAAAGTAGATACCCGTGTTTTGAATGTTTTAGCAGGCATTGCGGCCAGCGCACATAAGATGTCAAACGATATTCGTCTCCTGCAGCATCTGAAAGAAGTAGAGGAGCCATTTGAAAAGAATCAGATCGGATCTTCTGCGATGGCGTACAAGCGTAACCCGATGCGGAGTGAGCGTATTGCTTCTCTGTCCCGCTATGTGATGGTAGATGCATTAAATCCGGCCATTACTTCTGCAACACAGTGGTTTGAGCGTACACTCGATGATTCAGCCAACAAGCGTCTGTCTGTACCGGAAGGATTCCTTGCAATCGATGGTATCCTGGATCTGTGCTTAAATGTTGTAGATGGTCTGGTGGTATATCCGAAGGTAATTTACAAGCACTTTATGGCAGAGATTCCGTTTATGGCAACAGAGAATATCATGATGGATGCCGTAAAAGAGGGTGGAAACCGTCAGGAACTGCACGAGAAGATCCGCCAGCTGTCCATGCAGGCAGGCAAGATGGTCAAAGAAGAAGGCAAGGATAACAATCTGGTAGATCTAATTGCCGCAGATCCGGCCTTTGGTCTGACAAAAGAACAGATCGAGGCAAACTTAAAGCCGGAGCTGTATGTAGGCCGTGCGCCGCGTCAGGTGGAAGTATTCCTGCGTGATGTAGTTCGGCCGGTACTTGATGCACACAAAGAGGAACTCGGCGTTACTGCAGAAATTAACGTATAGAAACAACAGAAAACAACGGATCAGCGTAACGACTGGTCCGTAAAAAATGAATTGTATAATATAAAAAATCGAGGAGCATATCATCATGATATGCTCCTCGATTTTTATGACTTTTATGAATCTTTTACTGCTCCGGTAATACATATCTTCCGACAAGATCATCCAGAGAAGTAGCTTCTGCGGAGAGTTCTTCGCTGGTAGCGGAGGATTCCTGTGCTGCCGCAGAATTGGACTGGATAACTTCTGAAATCTGGTTGACACCTTGTTCTGCCTGTTCCATGGCATCTGCCTGATCTCTGGAAACCGTACTGATAGATTTGGAGGACTGGGCAATCTGCTCGATTCCCTCTACCACATGGTTCAAAGATGCGGAAACTTTTTCAGCTGCCTGATTTCCTTCGGAAACTTCCTGTAAAGCACCTTCGATCAGTTCACGTGTATCAACGGCAGACTTGGAAGTCTGTTCTGCGAGCTGGCGGATCTGATCTGCAACGACTGCAAATCCACGTCCGGCTTCTCCGGCTCTTGCAGCCTCAATAGAAGCATTCAGGGAAAGAAGATTTGTCTGTGAGGCAATCTCCTCGATCTCGGAAATGATGTTTCCGATCTTCTGGGAAGTATCATCAATACGTGCCATGGCTTCTACCATGACTTTCATTTCTTCGCTGCTTGTTCTGGCTTCGTCAGCATATGTGTGTGCCTGCTGATAAGCATCTTCTGCCTGTGTAGCGGCATGATCAATGTT
>DJEI01000035.1:723-1484 GCA_002431865.1 Lachnospiraceae bacterium UBA5902 | reverse complement strand
GTAATGGTTGCCTGTAACTGTTCAGCGGCTCCGGCCTGTTCGGTAGCTCCTTCTGCCATACTCTGGGAAGACTGTGACAAATTGGAAGCGCCTGCGGTTACCTGAGCAGATGCCTCGCTGATGGTGCGGATGGTATCTACCATGGCATCACGCATGCTTCGCATAGAAAGAAGTAGTTTTTCAAAATCACCGGAATACTTATCCGTATGATCGCTGCGGACGGCATAATTTCCATTTGCCATGTTTTCCATCATCAGACCACAGTCGGCGATGACTTCGTTCAGACGCTGTGCCATCTGGTTGGCCGTGTCGATCATGCTGGATACTTCATCGTTGGTATCCACAACAGGGAATGGGTCGTGCAAGTTGCCGACTGCAAAAGTCTTTAACCGGGCTTCCAATGCTATAAGCGGATCGGCAATACCTGTGGCAATCTTGGCTCCCATCCGTGTGGATGTAATCAGACAAAGGATGATAATGGCAACAATAATGAAGATAAATAATAGACCAACAATGGAAAGCAGTGATGCAAGCCGGTTTCCTTCGGTAACGTTTGCATCCATAAGCTTGGCCATATTGCTGTAAATCTCATCGTATAACGGATCGACCGTATCCCCCATCATGGTCTGTGCCTTGATACTTGCATCGTTGTCGGTGGTTGAACCGATATCCAGTGCCTGCTGTTCGGCATCCCAATACTGGGTTAAAAGATCATTGACGGCATTGTAATAGGTTTTTTCACTGGATTTGGTTACGGTATC
>DJEI01000035.1:0-633 GCA_002431865.1 Lachnospiraceae bacterium UBA5902 | reverse complement strand
ATGCTGTCAATCAGATCCTGCTCGTTATATCCGATAATACCGCGGGCGGCAGATCGGGTATCTGCAAAGCATACCATGGCTTTACCGATATCTCCCTGGGAAAATCCATAATTGGTAAGTGCATTTTTATATTGTGACAGGGTGATCACTAACATGATAACACCTAAAACGGCTGCGATCGCACTGGTCAATGCAATGACCCGGAACGATTTGGTCAGACGTTCTTTGATTCGTAAGTTTTGAAACATAATCTTCCTCCTTTGTATGCTGAAACTTAGTACTTATCTACTATTGTATTCCTTTTTTGTAAATTACTCAATGAAATTGTTAAAAAAAAATAAATTTATATAATATTTTCCTGAATTGGAACAAAAGTTGGTTTTATGTATAAGAATGTTTTCACTGGCACACATTAAGGGAAGAAGAAAAAGGAGGTTTAAGGGCAATGATGATTCAGATTGTAGAAATCCATGGAAGGGAAATCTTAGATTCGAGAGGAAATCCAACGGTAGAGGTGGAAGTGACTGCGCAGACGGAGACGACGGGAAAGAAGACCACCGGCAGGGAATCCGTACCATCCGGGGCCAGTACCGGAAGATTTGAGGCGATAGAACTGCGGGATGGACAGGAACG
>DJEI01000013.1 GCA_002431865.1 Lachnospiraceae bacterium UBA5902 | reverse complement strand
GGAATTGTGCCGATTGATGCATTTGAACGGGAGTTCCGCGAGAAGAATGGACGTGTGAATTGTTATCTGGCAAGTCAGGCGGAGCAGGTTATCCGTGTGACGGCAGGCATTGGAACGCGGATAAAATAAATGCGTAGAAAATCACATGAGAACATGTGGATATGGGCGAAGCAGATTGTGTGAGGTTGTGCTGGAAAATTGCAAGAGGTTGTGTGAAAATGAATACATCGGATTATGAAAAATTCATAGGGGATAAAGGAAGTCAGGTGCGTATCCTGTTGATCCGGCATGGAATGACACAGGGAAATAAGGAGCATCGCTATGTTGGAACGACGGATGAGGAATTGCTTCCAGAAAGCGTGGAACAATTGCGATGTATGCGGGAATTCTGGCAGAAACAGGTATCCATGAAGGATGGGGACGGTATCTTGTGTGACGGACCTGTGCTTGTGAGTAATCCGATGGTGAATCTGAGTGATGGACCTGTGCTTGTGAGTAATCCAACGGTGAATCTGTGCGAAGAGAGTGAAAAAAATGTGATAGACAATCTAACAGTATACGTTAGCCCATATCTCCGCGCGAAGCAGACCGCTGACATTTTATTTCCGGATGCGAAGCAGGTGGAGATTGCAGAATTTGCAGAGTTCAGATTTGGCGCATTTGAATATAAAAATTATGCGGAATTAAATGGAAATCCCGACTATCAACGTTTTATCGACAGTGGCGGTACGACTGCATTTCCGGGTGGCGAATCGCGGGCAGAATTCACGGAACGTGTGATGCGCGGATTTGACAAGATGCTTGCGGATGTGGAAGAAAAGCAGCGTTTGACGCAGGATAGCGAGAATTGGAATGAACCAAAAACGCGGAAGATGTTGACTGAAACAGAATCGGTACGGTCATATACGATAGTTGTAGTTGCGCATGGTGGCACGATTATGGCACTGATGGATCAGTTGTCGGAGCCACACAAGGATTATTTTGACTGGCAGGTGAAACCGGGCGAGGGTGTCGCGGGGATTCTGCAAGTGAATGAGGACAGCGGACTTTTGATTTCAGATACGATTTGCCTGAAAAAATAGTGACTCGATGCGTATTAGACAATTGGAGAGTGATGAAGTTGATCTGTATAGGCGGAAAATGAGAGAGATTGTAGTTACAGATTATTATCGAGTTTTGATGTAGTAGATATGCTGTTTTTATCAGTTACATCAATCTATTCCGTAATTATTTGCGCAGAGTATAGATAAAAAGGAACACATAAATCATGATACAGGAAAGAATATTTATCATTATAATTGCATGTTTGCTTGATCTGGTATTCGGTGATCCACATTGGCTGTGGCACCCGGTACAGGGAATGGGCTGGCTGATCGACCATGTGGAGGCATGGATGCGCAAGCGGTTTCGAATACGGGAGGAGCGCGACGTCGATATTCGCAAAAAACAGGTGGCAGGAACATTTACATTTGTGATCGTGGTAACGGTGTCGCTGCTCGTGGCGGCAGGAATCCTATATGGGTGCAACCGGATTCATCATACGTTGTATCTGGTCGTGGCAATCTGGATGTCGTACCAGATGCTGGCAGCCTGCTCGCTTCGTCGGGAGAGCATGAAGGTGTGCAAGGCGCTTGAAGCCGGGGATGTGGAACAGGCGAGAAAGGCAGTTTCCATGATCGTTGGCAGAGATACAGAATCGCTCACCGAGGAGGGCATCGCGAAGGCAGCGGTGGAAACCGTTGCAGAAAATACGTCGGACGGCGTGATTGCCCCACTTTTTTATATGTTTTTGTTTGGCCCAGTTGGTGCGTGGGTGTACAAAGCAGTCAATACGATGGACTCCATGCTTGGATATAAGAACGACAAATACCGATATTTTGGAACGTGCGCGGCGCGTGTGGATGATGTCGTGAATTTCATCCCGGCACGGCTCTCGGCATGGCTGATGGTCGGTGCGGCAGGCATTTTGGGCATGGACATGGCTGGCGCGGCACGGATTCATTTGCGGGATCGACGGAATCATGCAAGCCCGAATTCCGCACAGACAGAATCGGCATGTGCAGGCGCGCTTGGACTGCGGCTTGCCGGAAATGCATATTATTTTGGAAAGCTATATGAGAAGCCGACCATTGGCGATGCGAAACGCTCGATCGAGCCGAAGGATATCCGCCGGGCAAACCGGTTGATGTACGGAACCGCAGTGTTGATGGTGATCGTGGGTGTTGGCGTGCTGATCGGATGCGGATGTTTGATAAAATGATATTCCTAGAAGATATTTTGGTATATATAAACCGAAATATTTTCTGTGATGCGAAAGGGAAAATTGATTTTACAACAAGGAGCTACAAACGATGCATATTAAACAGCAAAAACAGATAAAAACATATTTGATCGAAGCGCTTGGAGAAGACAGGGGAATCATGGTATTTCGTAAGCAGGAGGAGATTCTTCGAACGCT
Source organism: Lachnospiraceae bacterium UBA5902 (assembly GCA_002431865.1). GTDB lineage: Bacteria > Bacillota > Clostridia > Lachnospirales > Lachnospiraceae > Coprococcus_C. Next base: position 903 of record DJEI01000013.1, on the reverse strand, counting down.
TATTGGGAACATAAAGGACAAGTCCAAGGGGCAGAGGAAAACGCTAATTCAGACAATCCTTCCAAGCATAGCATTGTATAAAGCCTTGTCAGACGAGGAATTTCCAGAGGAGGATGTGTATGCGTATATGCAGAAATATATGTCTGGTACGGTTGCAACGAAAATGCATGCATCTATGGAGAAGATGGAATGTATCCCCGGATTTTTCACACTTTATAGCAGCGCATTTCGTAAGGTGATGCGGGGATCTGAAGTACATGAGAGCGTGCAGGAGCATGGCAGGGATTACTTCGATGTTACGATAACAAAGTGCCTGTGGCATACAGCCTGTGCGGAAAATGACTGCCCGGAATTCTGCCGTGTGTTCTGTGATGCGGATAATGTGACATACGGCGGACTGCGAAAGATAGAATTTGCACGGACAAAAACGCTCGGATATGGCGATGATTGTTGTGATTTTCATTTTATGCGGAAATAGGGGAAGATGGCTGCGGAGCTGGAAATAATCATTAAAGGATTTTTCTTTGCTGGCAGCAAATATTGATTAAAATATTGGAAATTATCAAAAATTCCCCAAAAACAAGTAGAGATATATGGGGAAATTGGGTGAAATTTGTAAATACGAAAAATTTACCCAACGATATAGAAGAAAGCACGGAAATTGATGGGGAAAATTATTGAAATATACAATAAATCCCCAATAGTAGATAAATATATAATAAAAGATTTGGGGAAATATTCGAATTTTCACAAATTCACCCAATCCCTAATAAATCATTATCTTTGTGCGGGGCTGTCAAGCGTTTTTGAAAAAGTCCTTGACGCTTCGGTTCAATTATGTTAGCCTACTATCAAAGCATAGGTTTCATATAGTAGCGGATAGATAGCTACTTTCTACGAATA
>DJEI01000107.1 GCA_002431865.1 Lachnospiraceae bacterium UBA5902 | reverse complement strand
CCTCCGGTGCTGGTGCCTGTGGCTTTGGCATTTCTGGCTTCGGCATCTGCCCCATCGGTGGCACTGGCTGTCCCATCATTGGCTGTCCGCCCATCGGTGGTACTGGCTGTCCCATTGGCTGTCCGTTCATCGGTGGTACGGGCTGTCCCATCATTGGCTGTCCACCCATCGGTGGTACCGGCTGTCCCATTGGCTGTCCGCCCATCGGTGATACTGGCTGCCCCATTGGCTGTCTGCCCATCGGTGGTACTGGTTGTCCCATCATTGGCTGTCCGCCCATCGCTGGACGCTGCCCCATTGGCTGTCCCATCGCTGGCATACCCTGTGGACGCATGTTGTTCATCACGCCGACACGATTTACTTTTACATTCTGGTTCTGTACTTCCGGAGCTGCGGTTGTATCTGCTTCCTTCTTAATTCCCTCGTCTCTTGTATAGAAGAGCCCAAGTTTCTCCATCTCGGCATCTACAAGTCCCTTTAATTTCATATTGGAATAATGATCCGTGTTGATCAAAGTCAGGATTCTTGCTACATAATCATCCTTGTCTGCTTCATCAAATCGCATGTGTGACACAATATTTCGGAAGAAATCCGGGATATCAGACTGCCCCAGCGGATCCTGCTTTACAGGAACCATGATGCATTTCACTGCCTTGCTCTCAGGATCTACATAGATATAATTCAGATCACGTACCAGATAACAGATCTGCACACCTGCCGCACCAATTTCAAACGCACACAGCAGTCCCTTCAGGATTGCAAGCACATCTGCTTTCTTCAATGTCTGGTGCAGCATCACTTCCAGAGAAGTATCATGATGCACATAAGAAACAATGCTTCTCTTTCCATCTTCATCCTTGTACTGGAATGGAATAATATTTCCGAGCTGTGCAACCTTGTCTGACACTCTGTCGTCATAGACATCTGCGACTCCAAGCCGGTACTCCACCAATGTCATTCCGTTCTGTTTTGTTACATTTAACTCTAACCCCTTCATTTGCTACCTCCTCATGATATGAACATCCTAATTAGCGAATCTTAAATGTAAACTCTTCATCTGCAAGTCTTACGAGAGAATCATGTGTCAGAATCTCTTCCACACCATCCTCTACACGCTTTCCATTCACATATGTATGATTCGTAGACTTGTTATCTTTGATATAACATACCCCGTCCTTCTGGATAATAAATGCATGCTGACGGCTGATGGCTCCGTTTCCGCCAACCGTATAGTCCACGCCTCTGGTTGCCTTTCCGATCTTAAACACTGCCTTGTTCAGCATGATACGCTCTTCCGTGCTTACGCGGATCAGATATGGCAATGCCTTCGGTGTATTTGCCGCTGATGTCGCTGCACTCACAGCGCCAACGGCATCTTTTACAAGCTCTGTTACAGATTTATTCAAAATAGATGTACTCTTTGGCTTCTTGTCCTTCTCATCGTCTTTTTTCTTCTCAATGTTCATGTCATCGTAGATATCCTCGATAACAGGCACCTTGATGTTTTCTGTCTGTCCGCTTGTCGGTTCTTCGTTCTGTACGGTTGTTTCCGGCTCAGCAGCTTCTGCTGCCTCAGCCGCCGCTTCCGCTTCCGCTTCCGCTGCCTCCATCTCAGCCTCTGTCTGCTGGATGATTGCTGCACGGTTTACCTTTACTACATTCCGCTTAACCACAGGTGGCTTGTCTAAGAAATGATCCAGATCTTCTAATGTCTGAATATTCTTGGTTGGCTTTGCGGTTGGCTTTGCGGATGGTACCTCTCCAACCAGTTCCTTGATCCGATCCTTGATCAGATTGATATCGGATTCCTTCTTGTTCGTCTTTAACTGCAGCTTCTCGCCACCAGTTGTTGTCCCCTCCGGTTTTACCTGTGACAGGATCTGCTCTGTGGCTGGGGAAACCTCTGGTTTTTCTGCTGCCGGTTCCGGCTTTGGTGCTTCCTGCTTCTCCATCACCGGTTCTGGTGCAGGTGCTTCCTCCACAGGTGCTGGTGTCTCCTCTACAGCTTCTTCCGGTTCTGCTGTCTTCTCCTCAGCAGATGCTGGCGTTTCTTCTTCCTTTACCTGCATGCCGGCCGGAAGAATGCTTTCCAGTTCTTCCTCTTCTTTTACAGGCTCCTCTGTTTCTTCCTCTTCGTCTTCTTCATCATCACCGATTTCCGGAAGTGGTGTATCATCCTTTTCCTGCAGACTGTTCATGATATCGCTGATATTTTCTGCCAGTGCTTCTGCCTCCGCGCTTACAACCTCGACACCATCTGCATCAATGGCTTCAGCCTCCTCAAAGCTGATTCCTTCCTCTTCCATCAGTGCTTCTGCAAGTCCGATTAAGCCACGCAGATTAAAGTTATCTCCATTGATATACGTGAGCAGCTTACCAACGTAGTTCAGATCTTCCTCTACGTTGTATTTCATATTTGCAAGCAACTGTCGTACAAAGCTCTTAAATTCTACAGAAAGTGCACCCTTGCTTTCGATTGGCAGGCACAGGAACTGTACTGTCTTCTTCTCTGCATCCACATAGATAAATCCACGGTTCAGCAATACATACGAAAGCGGAATTGCCTGTTCCTTCAGAGAAATCATCTCCTGTGCGACATTCCGCAGGATGAGCAGTACGCTCTCGCAATCATGCTCCTGTGTGATGTATTCTTCCAGAGATGTCTTACCTGTAATCTGATAGGTCAGATAATCGTAATCATCATCTTCTTCATAGATAATCTCTATCAGTTCTTCCGGCGCATTATCCTGACAATAATCTAAAACATCCTCATCTAACTCACAATCCTCACCCATTGTGTATGACAGATATTTTTCTTCGCCGATGTTTCGCGCCCTAAAATTAAAAGTTCTCATAACGTCCCTCCTAATACATTATTTATTCCTATTGTGATTCTTCGGTTGTTGATTCCTCAGTGGAAGCTTCCCCATCCGGGGTCACGCCGTTTGGTCCACCAATAATCTGTGTATCTATGTGATCTTCATAGTTTTCTGTAAAGATATGTGTACCTGCTGCCTCATCATCCACATGGTAATACAGGTAATTATGCTCTTCCGGATACAAAACTGCCTGAATACAAGCGAGTCCCGGATTACAGATCGGTCCTACCGGAAGTCCGGCATTCTTGTAAGTGTTGTATGGAGAATCCAGTTCCAGATCCTCATACAGAACCTGACTCTTGTCATACATTCCATCAGTCAATGGATATAAGACAGTTGGGCACATCTGCAAAGGCATATCCGCTTTCAAACGGTTGTTGATAACACCTGCGATCGTCGCACGTTCTGAATCCACCTTCGCCTCACGCTCTACGATGGAGGCTCTCGTCACAACCTCAAATGCACTGTATCCAAGTTCTGCTGCACGATCCTGCAGTTCCTGCGTATAGTAGTTGTCGAACGTTCTCAACATATACTCGACTAATAATTCGGCTGTCGTAGACTCATAAATATCGTAGGTCGCCGGGAACAGGAAGCCCTGCACCTTGTAGTTGACATTGGCGCCTGCCGGTATGTCTGCCAGATATGCAAAATCAGATTTCGTAATGGATTTGCATGCATTTAAAAATTCGGTTGCAGAACAGATTCCCTGATCTTCGCACCGTGCTGCTATCATCTCTACCGTAAAACCCTCTGGCACAACCAGATAATCGACCGGCTGATCTTCCTCGAATGTCGGGCTCATGGCTGCCATCATCTGCAAGGTTGTCATCCCAGTATTCAGGGTGTATGTACCACCATGCAGCTTGCCACGGTACTCAGAGTCCTGCAGACGCTTTGTAAATGCACGCGGATAATCGATCAATCCATTGTCCTTCAGGATCTGCGCGATTTCCTTGACAGATGCGCCCTCTGGAATCGTAACAGTTACATCTTCGCCCTGTGTCGACTCCGTTCCCTTGTATTCGTCCATATAATCATCGTAATAGGTTCGTATATGTTTATAGGTCATATTGGCAAGTGTGACAATCGCCACCGACAATATGATTCCCTTCACGACTCGAATCACCGTTTTTCCCACTTTTCGTACCTCTTCTTTGCATTTTGGTTTACATAACTTTTTAAAAAATTACACACTTGATGTAATTTTACAATAATGGTATTATACTATCATCTTTTAGATAAAAATACAAGAAAGGATGATAAATTTGAGTAATCCAATTGTTACAATGACAATGGAGTCCGGCGATGTTATGACATTCGAACTGTATCCGGATATCGCACCAAACACAGTAAAGAATTTTATCTCTCTGATTAAGAAAGGTTTTTACGATGGATTGATCTTCCATCGTGTCATCAATGGTTTTATGATCCAGGGTGGCTGCCCGGACGGAAATGGTACCGGTGGTCCTGGTTATTCGATCCGCGGCGAGTTCGCACAGAACGGATTTGCAAACGATCTGAAGCATGAGCCGGGTGTACTTTCCATGGCTCGTACTATGATGCCAAACTCCGCAGGTTCCCAGTTCTTCATCATGCATAAGAACAGCCCGCATCTTGATGGCAGCTATGCCGCGTTCGGTAAGATCGTAGATGGTCTGGATGTCGTAAACAAGATTGCAGATGTTCCAACTGATTACATGGATCGTCCGCTTGAAGATCAGCGCATCAAGTCTGTCACGGTCGACACGAAGGGTGTCGAGTATGATGAGCCGGAGAAGATGTAAGAATATTTTCTAACGGACGCGCAGAGTACAAAAACAGAAATCCCCTGCAGACACGCTCTCGCTTGAGAGACAACACATAGCGGTACTAAACTCCCCCGGCTTATTCCGGGCTCGTTAAGTGCCGATGTGTTTCTATCAGTCTGCAGGGGATTTTATTTTGTACCCTGTGCTGTGGGTTGATAAATATTAATACTATATTTCTGGATTCATCAACTTTTTTCAGCTGTTGTTTAATGTATATTTTTGTAGATTTTATCCGGCTCTACATCTCTTGCATCTTCTTGAGGAATGCCTTGGCACGGTCGGTCTTCGGGTTGTCGATGACATCCTCCGGCTTTCCCTCCTCAACGATCACACCGCCATCCATGAAGATCACGCGGTCGGATACACTCCGGGCGAAACCGATCTCATGGGTTACGATCACCATTGTCATCTTCTCGGCGGCGAGTTCCTTCAATACCTTTAAGATCTCGGCTGTCAGTTCCGGATCGAGTGCCGATGTCGGCTCATCGAAGAAGAGCATCTTTGGCTTTAACGCGAGCGCACGGGCGATTGCCACACGCTGCTGCTGTCCGCCGGATAACTGATATGGATAATAGTCACCCTTATCTTCTAAGTTCATCTTGCGAAGCAGTTCCTTTGCCTCGGCATACACCTCATCCTTGTCACGCTTCTGCACATGGATCGGTGCATCCACAATATTTTTCAGCACGGAATAATGTGGGAACAGATTAAAATTCTGGAATACCAGTCCGTAATAGCTCTGAATCTCTTTGAGCGCCGCCTTATCCGCATAGACCGGAACGCCGCTGTCAGAATTGACTGCTTCCTTTCCACAGTACACCATGCTTCCGCCGTCAATCTTCTCCAGCATCGTCATGCAGCGCAGGAAAGTCGATTTTCCCGAACCGGATGGACCGAGGATCGAGATAACCTCGCTCTCAGCCACCGACATACTGATATCCTTCAACACTTCGAGATCATCGAAACTTTTCTTTATATTTTTTACTTCCAGTAAGTTCATTGTGTCCTCCTAATAATATGTATCGCCCCCTCACATTCGTTCGGCGGCATGTCGTCGGCCGCGTCCTCATTACGTGCTTCGCACGTATGCGACCGACTATCTATAATAATTCATACGCTTTTCGATCTTCTCCATCACAAACGCAACGACAAAGTTAAAGATGTAATAGAATACACCGGCGATAAACAGTGGCATAATCGTTGTCTGTGCGGCTGCGACCTGCTTGGCAAGTGTGAACATTTCTGTATAAGAGATAGCAAACGCAAGCGATGTATCCTTAACCAGTGTGATAACCTCATTTGTAACCGAAGGCAAAATGTTCTTTGCCATCTGTGGGAATACGATTTTGAAGAACGTCTGGCTCTTGCTGTATCCTAAGATCTTCGCTGCCTCATGCTGTCCCTGTGGCACTGCCTGAATACCGGAGCGGTAGATTTCTGCGAAATATGCTGCATAGTTCAAGGCAAATCCAATGATAACCGCCTGGAAACGATAGCTTGTCGTAAGCGTCGCGCCAAACAGATAATATGGCCCGTAAAATACAACGAGCAGCTGTAACATCAGCGGCGTACCACGTGCGATGGAGATATAGAACTTCACCAGCCAGCGGATCGGCGCGATCTTGCACATTCTGCCTGCTGCAACCAGAAGTCCGAGCGGCAGGGAGAGCAGAAGTGTCAGGAAGAAAATCAGCATGGATGCAAGCAGACCTTCTGCAAGCTGCTTTGTGATCGAGCAGAACTTATCCCAGAAGCTTGTGTTCTTCTTGCCTGTGGATGTGCTATCTGTTGCAGTTGCTGCAGCGGCATTTCCATCCTGCACCTGATCGTCCGGTGACAGGCAGACAGATTCTTCCAGTCCCCATTTCTTTGCGATTTCCTCAAATGTACCATCGGCAAGCATGTCGAGCAGCGTTGCCTGCACCTGATCGCGAAGCTCGGTATTTCCAAGCTTAAATCCAACTCCATATTCCTCGGAAGACAGACGATCCTCAAGAATCACGAATTTGTCGCCGCGGGATGCGATTTCATAGTTTGCCACACCGATATCCATGCAGATTGCATTTACGGCACCGGACTCCAGATTCATAAATGCGCTGTTGTAATCACCTACCTGCTGCAAGTCCTTGAACGTTGCGCAGAGTGCTTTGTTCTCCTCGCTTGCATCCTCACCGGTCAGTGCGGCGAGTGCAGAGCTGTCTGCCTGCACGGCAACTACCTT
>DJEI01000094.1 GCA_002431865.1 Lachnospiraceae bacterium UBA5902 | reverse complement strand
CCGATGACACTGGTAACAATTACCGGTATACTTGGGTTTCTGTTTGCGGTTATACTAGGCATACAGACACTTGTAAATTATTTTTCCGGTCATGCAGTGGAAGGATTTACGACAGTGATCCTGGTTATTCTGATTATGGGCAGCCTGATTCTTATGGGGTTGGGCGTCATAGGATATTATATTGCGAAGATTTATGAGGAGGTTAAATGCCGCCCGCGTTATATTGTTTCACGAAAAATCGGAGCAGGCATGACATGGGAGAAACGTAGATAGGTTTAAAAACCAAAGGAGGTATTGGATGCGTAAGAAATCACACATATCGCTTACAAAAGGTGTTGTACACGGACTGTCCGCGGAACAGCGGTTCGGACATCGCTTATCCCTGTATGTGGGAAGCATACTTCCAGATTGTACACCTTCTTTTTTGACAAGACGTCATTGTATCGAGGATACGTTTGGTGTGTGTGAAAAGAAGATGCTTGGATTCTTGAAGCATTACAAAACAAAGAAAAAAGGCGTTTCGATCTTATCAAGTATTCGGATGGGTGTGGTGCTGCATTACATTGCGGATTATTTTACATATCCGCACAATGCACATTATCCGGGAACTCTGAAAGATCATTGCAGTTATGAAGAGGACTTGAAGCATCGCATGCGAAGCTTTGTGCGCAACAGATATGAATCTGGCGAGATGCAGTACGATGAACGGATGCTGCCAACAATTCATTCCTTGCAGGAGCTGCTCGATTATGTCAAAGAAAAACATGAACACTATGTGCATGATCGTGGAAATGTGAATCTGGATTGCGCGTATTCGTATATTGTTTGTCTGGCTGTGATGTATTCTCTGCTGCAGCTTGCTGTAAATCCGGCATAAAAAGAGATGATTTGACGCATACTATCCATGAACTGAGAAGATACCGGTTCAGAGAAGGAGGATATTGTATGCGAGCTGGAGCAGAAGTTTACAGAGAAGTAGCAGAGCGTTGCAGCGCTTATGACAAGAGCGAACGGAAATCTTGCTTTTGCAATGTGGCGGAGGGCGAGAAAAGCTGTTTGAATTGCAGGCATTTCGCAGAGGATGAGCATTGCAGATTGGATCTGTACGATCCTATTGTAAAAGATTTATAAGAAATGAAGGGACTTTTTCGAAGGTCCCTTTTTCTTATGACCGGCGGATGGCGGAAGAGATACGATTCGGACATGGCATAATGCTTGACATAAAAGAGGGTGGTTGTTATACTCATAGCTAGTTTTGGATAAGCAGTAAAGAAAGGAAACCAGATATGATTAGTGCAAATAATGTAACCCTGCGGCTTGGAAAGCGGGCTTTGTTTGAGGATGTAAATATAAAGTTTACAGAAGGAAACTGTTATGGTCTGATCGGTGCAAATGGTGCTGGTAAATCAACCTTCCTGAAGATTCTTTCCGGAGAACTTGAACCGACAAATGGTGAAGTTATCATGAATGATGGCGAGCGTCTGTCTGTCCTGCAGCAGGATCACTTCAAATACGATCAGTATATGGTACTCGACACTGTTATTATGGGAAATAAACGCCTGTATGACATTATGAAAGAAAAAGATGCAATCTATGCGAAGGAAGACTTCACGGATGAAGATGGTATCCGTGCATCGGAGCTTGAAGCAGAGTTTGCAGAGATGGATGGCTGGAATGCAGAGAGTGATGCAGCAACTCTCTTGAATGGCCTTGGCGTTGATACCGATATTCATTACAAAATGATGAGCGAACTTGATGGTAATCTGAAGGTCAAGGTGCTTTTGGCACAGGCACTGTTTGGTAATCCGGATGTACTGCTTCTCGATGAGCCGACAAACCACTTGGATCTTGATGCGATCGCGTGGCTCGAAGAGTTTCTGATTAACTTTGAGAATACAGTTATTGTTGTATCGCATGACCGTTATTTCCTGAATAAGGTATGTACACATATTGCAGATATTGATTATGCGAAGATTCAGCTTTATGCCGGAAACTATGACTTCTGGTATGAGAGCAGTCAGCTCATGATCAAGCAGATGAAGGAAGCAAATAAGAAAAAGGAAGAGAAGATCAAGGAGTTGCAGGACTTTATTCAGCGTTTCTCGGCAAATGCTTCAAAGTCCAAGCAGGCAACTTCCAGAAAACGTGCATTGGAGAAGATTCAGCTTGATGAGATCCGTCCATCGAGCCGTAAATATCCATATATTGATTTTCGCCCAAAGAGAGAGATTGGAAATGAGGTCCTTACTGTATCAAACATTTCCAAGACAATCGATGGTGTAAAGGTGCTTGACAATATTTCCTTTACAGTCGGACATGACGATAAGATTGCATTTGTCGGGCCAAACACGATCGCAACAACAACACTGTTCCGCATCCTTGCCGGAGAAGAAGAACCGGATGAAGGAAGCTACAAGTGGGGCGTTACAACATCACAGGGATATTTCCCGAAAGACAATACGAAGGAATTTGACAATGATCTTGTAATCGCAGACTGGCTGACACAGTATTCTGACGACAAGGATGCAACCTATGTGCGTGGATTCCTTGGCAGAATGTTATTCGCCGGTGAGGATGGCGTGAAGAAGGTCAAGGTGCTTTCCGGTGGAGAGAAGGTGCGCTGCCTGTTATCAAAGCTTATGATTATGGGATCAAACGTATTGATTCTCGATGAGCCGACAAACCATCTGGATATGGAAAGTATCACGGCACTCAATAACGGACTGATTAAGTTCCCGGGTGTCTGCCTTTTTGCATGTCAGGATCATCAGTTTGTACAGACAACGGCGAACCGTATCATGGAGCTTACGAACACAGGACTGATCGATAAGCAGACAACTTACGACGAATACCTTGCAAACGATGAGCTTGCAAGAAAACGCCAGATCATGAATATGGCAAGTGATGATCAGGATTGATTATAGAAGAATGAAAATCGAATAACGAGAAAAATAAAGAATGGACAGGTCTCCGATGAGAACTGTCCATTCTTTTGTTATGCCAATGTCCATGATAGTAAAAAACATAAGATGCATCATTTTGCTAATAGGTTGTTTCCGTATCAATATCCAAATGCAGAATGAATTTCAACATCCGCTTTGCGTTGATATAATTCCGTTCCGTGTTCCCTGGAAAACCTAGGTATACCTTGTCGTATCCAAGATTTAATCCCTTTGCAAAATCCGTATCGCTGATATCAATAGCGAAAGGCACATTTACCCCATCGTTATCATCTGCGGTACAGATCCGGGATTCCACTTTGGAATAGATTTCAGCCGGCAGATAGTTCCGCAAAGGATAGATGATTTCCTGCATTGCGCAGTATTCCAGTCCTTTTTCATCCATGATCATGACATCATAAAAACCGTTGAAACACAGCATTGGCAGCTCGGTATAGATGGAGGCACTGGAGTTCTGCGAGTATTCCTCCAGATAGGTATCTTTATCCAGGTGTACTGTCACGTCACTCTCTAACCGGTAAGCACCGTTCAGGTTGTAAAAGTCAAGATATTCATCGACGAAGGACGTGTCTATTGCGGAGGGTTCCGGTGAGTTGACGATACAGTAGGACAAAGCAACCGGACGGCTCTTCTTATAGATCGTAACCGGAATTGCAATACAAATGGCGAGTAAAACCAGACCAAGGATAATTCGATCCTTATAATAAGAGAGTATGTATCCGAACTTTTGACTTTTTGTCATGCCCTCCATATGTTCTTTGATTCTTGCCCGCTTGGCACGCTGACGGTCACGGAAGCTTAAACTGTGTAATTCGAGGTTGTCTTCCGTATTGACAGTTGGCTTTGCATCTTTGGATTTATTTTCAATATCTGTTTTTTCTGTACCTTCCGGTGCGAATTCATCTGACTGGGATTCGTTGATCTCTTCGACAACATCTGTGCTGACAGCTTCGGACTCATCGACTGTTGATTTTGATAGTTCCTGTTTGCTCATGTTTATGCTTGTTCCCTGTATAAAGGGAATTCCTCCTCGAAATAAAACTTTCTACTATATTAACATAGAAGCAGTGCGGGAGAAAGTGTAAAATTGTGAAATAAATATCACACATCTGAAAACTATTTACTTTTCAAATAATCTACATTATTATATATAGGTATGCGAAATGTAACAAAATATAGGAAAAGGGTATAGAAACGTGAAAAAAGAAGCAAATCTAAAGGAAAAAAAGAAGTTCAAAGAATTTCTTCATAAGTTTTTCAAAATCTTTATTATTATATTTGGAGCCGCAATTGTGATCAACATCCTTGTGATTGGAGTGCTGTTTATGATCCACAAAAATAAGCTGGCAGAAGAACGTGGGTATCTGAATCCGCGGGGGCAGATGGTAGATGTCGGCGGATATTCTGTGCATGTGATCGTTGACGGCAATGAAAATGCAGATAAAACGCTGGTCTTTATCCACAGCAATGGCATCACAGATGATTCGGTTGCTCTGGAGCCGTTGTTTGGCAAGCTGCAGGAGTATCGCCTTGTGTATATTGACCGGAGCGGATTTGGTTACAGCGATACGACAAAGACGGATAAGGATATTGAGAGCATCGTCACAGAACTTCGGACAGCACTGGGAAAAGTAAATGTGAAAGGACCGTATGTGCTTGTGCCAAATGGCATTGCAGGACTGGAAGCAACTTATTGGGCAGACAAATATCCAGATGAGGTCGAGTCGATTATTGGAATCAATATTTCGGTGGCGGACGATTTTGATGGCGTGACTGAGGAACAGTATTGCGGATTCTTCAATTATCTGATGGTAAAATTTGCTGCGATTGGCGGACAACGATATGTCAAGAGCGTCTATCCGGACAATTTTGGCGCGGTATATACAGAAAAACAAATGATCGTGCGTAAGGCACTGATTTCAAAGAATTTTTATACCTCCGATATGTATGAGGAGGATCTGCAGGCGGTACACAATGCTGCGGTTGTGAAGGAGCTGGGCTGGCCGGAGCAGACGCCGATGCTTGTGATCCTTGCCAATCCACTGATGGCACCATATATCGAGGACGATTCGTCTGTACGGGAAGAGTATGAGGACGCTTTAAAGGAGGTCTATGGAACTGCAACGGATGCGAGTGCGGGGGATGCAGATGGCATAGACTATGTCAGAGAGTATAACGCGGACAAGAAGGAGTATTACAGCCAGTATAAGAACGTCCGGATAGAGGAAATGTCTGGCCCGTCGAGATTATACACTTATGATCCGGATGGAGTAGCAAAATTAATCAAAGCATATCTGGACGATTAGGCACATTTTGACATATTTATTCCAAATTATAGTAATAATGCACAAAATCGTGAAGAAAAAGTGAAAAAGTACTTGCATACTTGGTAAATATGTCCTATAATTACTTTAGTCATGACGGAGTATGTTATGATATTTCACAATTAACTAAGGAACCGACAGTCTTAGGCTGGAATAATAACTGGTTCAAACAAGTCTTATTTGACCGATATGTCGTAGGCTTCGTTTAAATTGCACATAGATAATACGAATTTTAGAAGGATTTATCTATGGAATGTTCGGAAGAAGATATGGTATGGAGGTTAAAATGACAAAAACACATTAAAGGAGGGTTTTTTTGTGAAGAAATTTAAAAAAGCAATGGCATTGTCATTGGCACTTGCAATGGGACTTTCTCTTGTAGCTTGTGGCGACAAGAAAGAGGACACAACAACAGAGGCTACAACAGAGGCTACAACAACAGAGGCAGCCGCAACAGATGACGCTACAGCAGATGACGCATCAGCATCAAACGCAGAGGTAGCTCTTCCAATGCCTGCAGAAGACAGCGATCCAATCTATGTATACTCATGGAATACAGAGCTTGGTGACAGACTTCAGTATGTAAAGGATAAGTATCCTCAGTATGCTGACCTCATTCAGTATGAGAACCTTGGTCTTGGCGGAACATCTGATGAGTACAAGAGCTCAATCGAGAATGCTATCGCTAACGGCGGTGACAAGGTACCTTCAATCATCGCTTGTGATGATGATGTTGCTCTGTACTTCCTGAATTCTGAGTCAATCGTTCCTGTTGAGGATCTTGGACTTACAGCTGATATGTACAGCAACGCTTACCAGTATACAATTGACTATGCTACAATCGATGGCAAGCTTAAGGGTATGTGCTGGCAGGCAACACCTGGATGTTTCATCTACAGAACAGATATCGCTGAGGAAGTTCTTGGAACATCAGATCCAGAGAAGGTTCAGGAGTATGTAAAGGATTGGGATACATTCCTTGATACAGCTGAGACAATGAAGCAGGCTGGCTACAAGATGCTTTCTGGCCCTTCAGACACAAAGAAGCCAATTATCGATCAGAGAACATCTGCATGGGTGGAGAACGACACAGTTAACATCGACCCAGTTATCACAGAGTACCTTGAGTTCGCTAAGAAGCTTTATGATGGTGAGTACACAAACAACAACGGTCAGTGGACAGACGGATGGAATACAGACTTCACAGGTGATGTATTCGGTTACTTCGGATGTACATGGTTCGTTTACTGGTCAATCAATGATAAGGAAGGTTCTGAGACATACGGAAAGAGAAATATGTGCCAGGGTCCTACAACATATCACTGGGGCGGTACATACCTTGGTGTAACAGATCAGTGCCCTAACAAGGAACTTGCTGCACTTGTCCTTTACACACTTTGCTGTGATACAGACACAATGTACAAGCTCTCAGATGAGACTCTTGACTTCGTAAACAACAAGGCTGCAGTTGCTAAGCTTATCGCTGATGGTAAGGGCGAGTCTCCAGTTCTTGGCGGCGCTAACCCACTTCAGACATGGGCTGACAATGCAGAGAAGATCAACCTTCAGTACGCTACAGAGTACGATTCAACATTCAATGGTTACCTTGACAATGCTTCAGAGGCATACAACTCAGGTGAGCTTGCAACTGTTGATGACGCTGTAGAGGCAATCAAGCAGTCTATCAGAGATGGTTACCAGAACCTTACAGTAGAGTAATTTACTGGAACCTATATTTGATATGAATTTATGGTTATGCACCGGGTACGCCCGGTGCATAATTTAAAAAAACATACCGCTGTTAGGCATTTTACAGATAATACTCCAATCAGTATTACCTGTAAAATGTCTAACGGGGGACGCGAAAAAATATGTTTAAAAATTATGAAAAGGTTGGGGAAGTGAAATCATGAAGAAAAAGACAGTTGAATATGGTAAGTATGGATACTTCTTCATACTTCCATTCTTCTTAGTATTTTTTGTATTCCAGCTGTATCCGTTGATTTATACTTTTTACCTCAGTTTTGTAGAATATTACCAGATTAAACTTGGAAAGTTCCAGGGTCCAAACTTTAACGGACTTAAGAACTATGTAATGGTACTTGCAACTACAAAGGGTTCCGGAAAGAACCTTGAGGTTGTATCATGGTTCGACACCATGACAGTTAAGACCATTGGCAACACATTGAAGATTTGGGTTTTGAACTTCATTCCACAGATCCTCCTGGCATTGCTTTTGGCTTCTTGGTTTACAGATACAGTCGTAAAATTAAAGGGACAGGGCGCGTTCAAGATCATGATGTTCATGCCGAACATCATTACAGCATCTTCCATCGCTGTATTGTTCTACAGTTTATTTAATGCAAACGGACCTATCACTATGATGCTTAGAAATGCACACATCATCGGACAGAAGTATGACTTCATGGAGAGTCCTGGTGGTACAATCGGACTGATTGCATTCATGCAGTTCTGGATGTGGTATGGCAACTCTATGATTGTCCTGATTGCAGGTATCTTAGGCATCAGCCCATCACTTTACGAAGCTGCCATGGTAGATGGAGCAAACAGCAAGCAGCAGTTCTTCAAGATTACATTGCCACTGTTGAAGCCGATTATCCAGTACAATCTGGTAACATCCGCTATCGGTGGTTTGCAGATGTATGATATTCCATCTCTGTTCAACGTTGACCAGTCCTTCAATGGTAAGCCAAACTATGCATCAGAGACAATTACAATGTGGATCAAGTCACTTGGATTCACATCTAAGGATTATGGTAAAGCAGCCGCTTCATCTATTATCCTGTTTCTTGTAACAATGGTAATCAGTATCGTCTTCTTCGCTGTTACAAAAGACAGACAGCCGAAGCAGAAGCATGCTGTAATTCGATAAGGGGGTGTACGAATAATGGCTAAAAACGCAGAAGTTGAGGCAAGTTACTCAGGACGTATTCGTGCAACGAAGATATTTAGAACAGTTATTTGTGTGTTGCTTTGTATCATCAGTGTGTTCCCGTTCTATTTGATGATCGTGAACTCGACATTGGAATCTAATACAATCAAGACTGGTGTACATTTGCTTCCGGGTTCTTTCGCACAGTTTGGTAAGAACTTCTCGGGACTGATGGCAAAGGCAGAGGGTGTTGGTACTTCACTTTGGGGCGCTATGCTTCACAGTGCAATTATCTCTGTACCAGCTACAATCCTTACAGTTTACTGTTCTACATTGACAGCTTACGGACTTACAGTATACAACTTCAAATTGAAGAATGCAGCACATACATTTATCATGGCAATCATGATGATTCCTGCACAGGTTTCTATCATCGGTTTCATGCAGTTCATGATGAAGATCAATCTGTATGATTCTTATTGGCCACTGATTCTTCCAGCTGTAGCATCACCTGCTACATACTATTTCATGAAACAGTATATGGCAACAGGTCTTTCAATTGAGATTATTGAGGCAGCCAGAATTGATGGTTCTGGAGAGTTCTCTACATTCAATAAGATTGCATTACCTTTGATGAAGCCAGCTATGGCAACGCAGGCAATCTTTGCTTTCATCACATCATGGAACAACTTGTATACACCTTCTATGATGCTGACAGATACAGCAAAGAAGACACTGCCTATGTTCATCATGGCTCTTCGTTCAGAGCAGTTCAGACAGGATTATGGTGTTATCTACCTTGGTTTGTTCCTGACAGTATTGCCTATCTTCATTGTATACTTCACATTATCAAAGTACATCATTGCCGGTGTAGCTCTTGGTGGTGTAAAGGAGTAATTTCAAGGACTTTAAAAGGATCGCGTAAGCGGTCCTTTTTTTATGCCTGATAAATGATTGCTTTCTGTGTATTTACTGTGAAAAGAGTTGACGATAGACGAAAAGAAAAGTAAAATAGAATATGCATATAAAAAAAGGGTTGGAGGACCAAAATGATTAAAGGTAAGAAGAATTTAAAGAAACAAGTGGTTGCTTCTTTGCTTGCATTGAGCATGGCTGCAGTATCACTGACTGGTTGTAGTAATGGATTAAGCAGTTCAAAGAAAGAATCGTCCAATGTCGGCACGATGACACAGGAAGAGGCATCTACAACGAAGGTCATGGTGATTGGCGATTATGATATATATATGGATGAGCTTCTGGTGTATGCGATTCAGGCAATGGTTACAAACAATGGAACGCTGGCATCGGTAAAGGCAAACCCGGATACATACAAAGAACAGACATTGTCATTGATTCGTACGACTAAGATTTTGTACGATGTTACACAGCATAATGATGTAACACTGGATGACAGCGATATGGAAACAACCAATAATACAATCAATAATTTCCTAAAGTCTATGCCGGATGGATTGTTGGAAAAGTATGGCATTTCTGAAGATGTAGTACGTAAAGTTTTTACAGAACAGACGTATGTATCGAAGTTTGAGAATGACATTAAGAATGACATGGGTAAGACGATACAGGATGATGTAGAAGAAAAAGTGAAAGATTATAATTTTATGGTTTTTGATTATATTCTGTTCCCGACTGTGGAGACGACCGAGGATGACACACCGGCAACAAACACAGACGGAAGCTATAAGTATGTAGATGATGCAGCAAAGCAAAAGGCAAAGGAAAACGCAGAGGCTCTGTTAAAGGAACTGGAAGCGGGCGGTGATGCAGAAACCCTTGCAGCAAAATATGGAGTTTCCAATTATTATTTTGAAAGAACTGGTTATGTAGGAAGCTTTACAGATAGTATTAATAAAGCAGTAGAGAATATGAAGGCTGGTGATTGCTCTGGCGTGCTGGAGGAGAATCTTGGCTATGCAGTCATTCATATGAAGTCTGATCATGATGAAGAATTGTTGAAGAATTATGCATATGCGGTTGCCAGTGATACGGTAGACGATCAGTTTGACAAGCTGGAGGAGCAGTGGCTCAGTACAATCGAAGTTGACACGGAGAAGGATATGGAAGGTACTGTGTGGGCAGATTATGATTTGTCTGGTCTGGCACAGTCCCTGGCTGATGCTGGATTGTTAAATGGCTCTTCATCCACATCCAGTAACGGATCGAACTAAATATGCTTTATTAGTCAAAGATACAAATACGAAACAGTTTACGACAGGCTGTTTCGTATTTTTTTGTAAAAAAATAAAGGGAAAATGAGAAAAGTGTGGAATATACTATATAGGTGAGTTTTGACATGAACGAAAGGAAAAAAGATTGACAATCCGAGAAGAATTAGAAAAAAGAGAACATCAAATCTATCGTACATGTGCCTGCTTTGCGGATCAGACAAAAGGACGAGTAAGGCAGGAAGAAAAATGCGATTTGCGTACAGAATTTCAGAGGGATCGAGATCGGATTTTGCATTCTAAATCATTTCGTCGGATGAAACATAAGACGCAGGTTTTTTTGTCTCCGGGCGGAGATCATTACCGAACCAGATTGACACATACGCTGGAAGTTGCACAGATTGGACGGACGATTGCCAGATCTCTGTTTTTGAATGAAGATCTGGTTGAAGCGATTGCTCTGGGACATGATCTTGGTCATACGCCGTTTGGCCATGTTGGAGAACGGGCACTCTCTAAGTATACGTCCAAGCCGTTCTGCCACAACGAGCAAAGCATTCGGGTGGTGGAGCATCTGGAGAAAAATGGCGCAGGATTGAATCTGACATGGGAAGTATGGGATGGCATTTTGAATCATCGGAGTGCATGCGAACCGGCAACTTTGGAAGGAAAGATTGTCCGTCTGTCAGATAAAATCGCATATGTCAATCATGATATTGATGATGGCATCCGTGCAGGCATATTGACGGAAGAGATGCTGCCGACAGAATGTACAAACCTTTTAGGTCATAGTACGCGTGATCGTATCAATACATTGATTTATACGGTTGTCGCGGCGAGCCATGATGTGGAAGATGTGGTTTTACCGAAGGAATATCAGCAGGCATTTCAGGAACTGCGCAGATT
Source organism: Lachnospiraceae bacterium UBA5902 (assembly GCA_002431865.1). Lineage (GTDB taxonomy): Bacteria > Bacillota > Clostridia > Lachnospirales > Lachnospiraceae > Coprococcus_C. Next base: position 6,842 of record DJEI01000094.1, on the reverse strand, counting down.
TATGTTTCAGGATCTGTATACCAACCCGGTTGCAAAAAGCGAGGAAGTGAAGGCGGAGCGCCTGATAGGTATGCTGTATGAAGAGTTTATGGAACATGAAGACTGGCTGCCGGCAGAATATCAGAAATTTATTGAACAGGGAGAGCCGAAAGAAACGGTAATCTGTGATTACATAGCAGGAATGACGGATAATTATGCAATTGATATGGCAAAGAAGATATTTATTCCGAAGTCGTGGAGTAAGGAATAACCATAGAGTCGCTCAAAATCCGTTGATAAGAATAGAGGAAGACAGTTGTATTATTCAGAGGATATAATTGAAGAGGTTCGGAGCCGCAATGATATTGTGGATGTGATTGGTGGATATGTGACCTTGAAACGCCGGGGGAATTCCTATATGGCATGCTGCCCATTTCACCATGAGAAAACACCCTCTTTCCATGTAAACCGGGATAAGCAGATGTATCATTGCTTTGGCTGCGGCGTTGGAGGAAATGTGATCACATTTGTGATGGAATATGAGAACTTCTCGTTTCCGGAAGCACTCAAGATGCTGGCGGAGCGGGCGGGCGTTGCTTTGCCAGAACAGAATTACTCCAGGGAACAGCGACAAAGAGAAAATTATAAGACGGTTCTGAAGGAGATGAACCGGACTGCGGCGATTTATTTTAATTATTTACTGACTGCGACCCCCGTCGGTAAGCATGCACTGGAATACTATCATAACCGGGGATTTTCGGACGAGACGATTCAGCGGTTTGGGCTAGGATATGCGAATATTTATGAAAATGATTTGTACCAGTATTTGAAGAAACAGGGGTATACAGATGCACAAATGAAGGATTCCGGATTGGTGCGGATTGATGAACGCCGTGGCGGCCAGGATATGTTTTGGAACCGGGCGATGGTGCCAATTATGGATATAAATGGAAAAGTTGTTGGCTTTGGTGGGCGTGTACTGGGGGATGGAACGCCAAAGTATATTAACACCAAGGAAACTGCAGTTTTTGATAAGAGTCATACATTGTTTGCAATGAATATTGCCCGCAGATCCAAACGGCGGGGAATCATTTTATGTGAGGGATATATGGACGTCATCGCTATGCATCAGGCAGGCTTTGATAATGCGGCGGCATCTCTTGGTACGGCACTTACAATGGGACATGCAACAATTGTAAAACGATATACCGATGAAGTTTATCTGGCGTACGATAGCGATGGCGCGGGTCGCAAGGCGACGATGAAGGCAATTGGCATTATGCGGGAAGTTGGAATATCAACCAGAATTATTGATTTGAAGCCGTATAAGGACCCGGATGAGTTCATACATAATCTTGGGAAAGAAGCATTTGAGGAACGGATTGCCAATGCGGTGACGGGAATTGTTTTTGAGATTGACGGCATTGCACAGGGATATAACCTGAGAGATCCAGAAGAGAAAATCCGGTTTACGAAAGAGACAGCAAAACGATTATCTGCATTAGATGAACCGGTCGTCCGGCATAGTTATATTGAGGCGGTCGCTGAGAAGTACAAGATAGATGCAGCAGATCTGAAAGCAATGGTGACAAGGTATGGAACGATTGGATTGCAGACGCAGACGACCAATATGGATGACCCTGCGCGTCCAGTGATTGCAACGCCGCCACCAGAAGGAAATCGGAATCCGGGAGATGAAGCAGCTGATCGGGAGACACAACCACAACGGTTGCTGCTCACATGGATGGTTGGAAAGCCAGAGCTGTTCGGACAACTCGAAGGAATTCTGACGGAGGAGGACTTTATTGACGAGGATTACCATACGGTAGCCAAACGGCTGTTTAACCAGTACCGCGATACCGGGACAGTGAATCCTGCAGCAATCGTAAATCTGTTTGAAGATATAGAAAAACAACGCCTGGTTGCGAAGATTTTGCAGACGGAGCTGGATGTGGAGATCACTGAGGATGAAAAAGAGCGGGTGATCAATGATTTAGTGAGAAAAGTCAAGATGGCGCGGATTGATTATGAACTTGCGCATATTGCTGACAATCCGGAGAAACTGCCGGAGGTAATTGCTGAAAAGGCAAGACTCACGAAATTGCATATTTCGTTAAAGAATGGATAGAATATAATCACAATGGAAGGATGGAACCTAAAATGGCAAAGAAAGTAACAGATAAGGACACAAAGCAGACAACAAAGGCGGCAAGCGAGAATATCATGAATTCAGACCAGATGAAAGAGCATCTGGACAATCTTGTCGATATGGCGAAGAAAAATGACAATACCCTGATCGACACAGAGATTGTCAATTATTTTGTTGGAAAGCCGGATATTGAGCTGAATACAGATATGATGACGAAAATCTTTGATTATCTTGATGAACATCATGTCGCTGTTTTGTCAGAGACAGAAGAGGACGATGAGATCTTAGACGACATGATTCTGGAGGACGCAGAGGATGCGGACATTGACATTGAGAAGATTGATCTCTCTGTACCAGACGGTGTCAGCATTGAAGATCCAGTTCGTATGTATCTGAAGGAGATTGGTAAGGTGCCATTGCTGACAGCTGAGGAAGAGATTGAACTGGCAAAGCGGATGGAGGCCGGTGATGAAAAGGCAAAGCAGAAGCTGGCAGAGGCAAACCTCAGACTGGTTGTCAGCATTGCAAAACGTTATGTTGGTCGTGGTATGCTGTTTCTGGATCTGATTCAGGAAGGTAACCTTGGTCTGATCAAAGCTGTTGAGAAGTTTGATTATGAAAAAGGATATAAGTTCAGTACGTATGCAACATGGTGGATTCGCCAGGCAATCACAAGAGCAATCGCTGATCAGGCAAGAACAATCCGTATTCCGGTGCATATGGTAGAGACAATTAATAAGCTGATTCGTGAGTCCAGACAGCTTCTGCAGGAGCTTGGAAGAGAACCATTGCCAGAGGAGATCGCAGAGCGTATGGGAATCTCTGTAGAGCGTGTACGGGAGATCTTAAAGATCTCACAGGAGCCTGTATCTTTAGAGACACCAATTGGTGAAGAGGAAGATAGCCATTTGGGCGATTTTATTCAGGATCAGAATGTACCAGTACCAGCAGAGGCGGCAGCGAGCAACTTACTGCGTGATCAGTTAAATGAGGTGCTTGATACACTGACAGAACGGGAACAGAAAGTATTGCGCTTGCGTTTTGGTATGGATGATGGACGTGCAAGAACGTTGGAGGAAGTTGGTAAGGAGTTTCAGGTTACAAGAGAGCGTATCCGTCAGATTGAGGCAAAGGCACTTCGTAGATTGAGACATCCTAGTAAGAGCAGAAAATTGAAGGATTACCTGGATGCCAATGACTAATATGCAGAATCGGGATAAGAAAATACCATTGTCAAACCGTATGCAGTCGATTCTTGCGATGCTTCAGCAGGAAAAGCTGCCCCACGGGAAGATTCCATGTGTGGCGGATATTGGCTGTGATCATGCGTTTGTATCAATGGCATGTGTAAGAGATGGCTTGGCAGAGCGTGTTATAGCGATGGACGTGCGGAAAGGACCGCTTTCCATTGCGCGGACACATATTCAGGAATATGGATTTGGAAAAAGTGTAGAAACGAGATTGTCCAATGGGTTTGAAGCTATGGAACCGGGCGAAGCAACATGGGCGGTGCTTGCCGGAATGGGCGGGGAACTCATGAAAACTATTCTGCAAAATGGAAAAGCACATCTGAATGCTGGAATTGGGCTGATTTTACAGCCTCAGTCAGAGCCGCAGGCGGTTAGATTGTATCTGCAGGAAGAACAATACATAATTATAGATGAGGATTTTTTGCAAGAAGACGGCAAGTTTTACACTATAATCAAGGCAATAAAAAACACATCTGAAAATGCACCGAAGCAGATGTGCAAGGCGGAACTGAAGTATGGTCCGATATTGCTTCGGAAGGAGAATCCGGTTTTTCAGGAATATTTGTTGGAAGAACAGCATAAAATGCAGGAATTGCAGAGTCGTTTATCCCTGCAGGATACAGTATCTTCGAAACGAAGACGGGAAGAGTTAGAAGAGGAACTTTTGCTGCTTGCGCGCGCGATAACGCGGAATCATGGATGAGATGAGAGGTGATAGAATGCGGTGCGATGAGATTATCCGGTTGTTGGAGAAGAAAGCACCCATCGAGTATGCGATGGATTGGGATCATGTAGGATTGCTGGTAGGAAGACGGGACAAAGAAGTTCATAAGCTGATGCTGGTTGTCGATGTTACAGAAGAGATTGTGGATGCTGCGGTCACGCAGAATGTAGATATGATTGTATCCCATCATCCGATGATTTTTTGCAAAGTAGATCGCGTGAATGATGAGACTGTGCTGGGACGGAAAATTTTGAAGCTGATTGAACATGGAATTGCCTGCTATGCGATGCATACGAATTTCGATACGATCGGCGGCATGGCGAAAGAAGCGGCAGCGATGCTTGGACTTCAGAACATGGAAGTGCTGGAAGAAACGAAAGATGGCGAAGGAATTGGTGAGGTTGGATATCTTCCGGCAGCGACGACTGTAACAGCGCTTGCGGCTTTAATCAAAGAAAAATTTGATTTAAAAAATGTGGTATTGTATGGAAAACCAAATGATACAGTGGAAAAAATTGCAATCTGCCCTGGCTCTGGGAAGAGTGTGATCGCCGAGGCAGTGCAGAAAAAAGCAGATTGTCTGATTACAGGAGATATCGGACATCATGAAGGATTGGATGCAAACGAGATGGGACTTACGATTCTGGATGCGTCCCATTATGGCTTGGAACATATATTTATGCATATCATGTATGAATATCTAAAGGGATATTGTATGGATGTTGAAATTGGAATTGCGGACGTTGGGGTTCCGTTTTCCGTTTTGTAGGTGTGCGTGAAAGGAGTGGGCGTTATGGAAAAAATCAAGGTTACGATGGATGGGCAAGTGTATGAGGTGGATAAATTTTCTGCAATCACGGAATTTGTACACGCGCATATGCAGGAGGATAAGCAGAAGTACGTGCTTGCATTTTGCAACCGGAAGCTTTGCGAGCTGGGAAAGCTGTTAGACCGTGATGTGGAATTGAAGCTTGTAGAGAAGACCTCGGTAATTGGTATGGATACATATAAGCGAAGTCTGACATTCCTTATGGTGAAAGCATTTTCCGATGTTATGGGAAACGGTTACAGCGTTAAGGTAATGTATTCGCTTGGCAAAGGGTATTATTGCAGATTGCTGAAGAATTCCCGTGAGGGCGACCGGATGGTATCGGAAGAAGTCCCGGTGACAAAAGATATCTTATTCCGCGTGAAAAATCGTATGAATGAATTGGTTCGTAAGGATATTGCGATCATCAAGGAGTCGGTTTCTACAGAGGAGGCAGTACAGCGGTTTGCAAAACAGGGACGCTTTGATAAGGAACGTTTATTCCGATACAGACGTGTGTCTAAGGCAAACCTGTACAGTATTGAAGATTATGAGGATTATTTTTATGGATATATGGTACCGTCAACCGGTTATATAACCTGTTATGACCTTGTTCCGTATGACACGGGATTTATGCTGATGGCACCAACGCGGGAAGAACCGGAAATCATACCGGAGTTTGAACCACGGGAGAAATTATTCTCCGTATTGAAGACGTCGGATGAGTGGAGCCAGACGCTGGAAGTCAGCAATGTTGGACAGTTGAATGAGTGTATTACAAAGGGCGATATCCGGGAGCTGATGCTTGTCCATGAGGCATTGCAGGAAAAACAGATTGCACAGATCGCTGATATGATCCGCGCAGGGGAAAAGAAGATCGTTTTGATCGCAGGACCGAGTTCTTCCGGTAAAACGACATTTTCTCATCGATTAAGTGTGCAGCTTCGTGCACATGGCCTGCGACCATATCCACTTGCACTTGATAATTATTTCGTGGATCGGGAGCATACACCGAAGGATGAGAATGGTAATTACGATTTTGAGTGCATTGAGGCGATGGATCTTGATCTGTTTCATTCGGATATGAAGAAGCTGCTTGCTGGAGAAGAAATTCCAATTCCAACGTTTAATTTCAAACAGGGAAGAAAGGAATATAAAGGCAAAAAACTAAAACTGAATGCAGGAGATGTGTTGGTTGCAGAAGGTATCCATGCATTAAATCCGCTGATGACAGAAGGACTTTCTGATGATAGCAAATTCAAGATTTACATCAGTGCACTGACGCAGATCAACATTGATGACCATAACCGGATACCTACGACAGATGGAAGATTGATCCGACGAATTGTCCGGGATGCGCGTACACGCGGAAATGATGCACGCGAGACGATTGCGATGTGGCCATCGGTGCGACGCGGCGAAGAAAAATATATCTTCCCTTATCAGGAGGAAGCGGATGTGATGTTTAACTCTGCGCTGATCTACGAGCTGAGTGTGATCAAACAGTATGCGGAGCCGCTTTTGTTCTCGGTACCAAAGGATTGCGATGAATATTATGAGGCAAAACGTCTGTTGAAGTTTTTAGATTATTTCCTTGGAATGGAAGTGACAAATATTCCGACGAATTCGATTTTACGGGAATTTGTTGGTGGTGGCTGCTTTGACGTATAAGCAGAAAGAAATTAAAAGCGTAAGCCAGACGATAAGCCGGGTTATGTCGAGAGTGATTATCTATCTAGACCTTACGTTACCGTAAGGTTCAAGCAACCTACCTGAAAACACAGCGGGCAACTGTATGGTTTTCTGTTTGGTCTTGCTCCGGATGGGGTTTACAGAGCCTGCCCTGTTACCAGAACAGCGGTGAGCTCTTACCTCGCCTTTCCACCCTTACCTCGTGTCTGAAGACAGAGGCGGTTTATTTCTGTTGCACTG
>DJEI01000093.1 GCA_002431865.1 Lachnospiraceae bacterium UBA5902 | reverse complement strand
TCTACTTCTTTGTTTCAAACTTAACCTCCTAGGCTCAAAATAAGCTGCTGATTGATTCGAACCAGCAGCTTATACATAAGTCTCATTTTGCTTACAGCTGCTCTGCCATCTCCAGAAGCAGTCTCTCTGTCTTCTTCCATCCAAGGCAAGGATCTGTGATAGACTTACCATAGCATCCTCCACCGATTGGCTGGTTTCCATCCTCGATGTAGCTCTCTACCATTACACCCTTAACCAGATGCTTTACCTCATCACTGTGTCTTCTGCTGTGCAGGATCTCATTTACGATACGAGGCTGCTCATCCCACTTCTTACCGGAGTTGTTGTGGTTTGCATCTACGATACATGCAGGATTTACAAGCTTGTACTTGCCATAAGCCTCTGCCAGATATTTCAAATCCTCATAATGATAGTTTGGAATGGAACGTCCGCTCTTACTCAAAGATCCACGCAGGATGCAGTGTGCCAATGGATTTCCATCCGTCTTTGCTTCGTATCCAGAGAACAGGAATGTATGCTTTGCCTGTGCAGCCACACAAGAGTTGAGCATAACTGAGAAATCACCACTTGTCGGGTTCTTCATTCCAACCGGAACATCAATACCACTGGATGTCAGACGATGCGCCTGATTCTCCACACTTCTTGCACCGATTGCCACGTAAGAAAGAATATCCTCCAGATATGGCCAGTTATCTGTATACAACATCTCATCGGCTGCAGTCAGTCCTGTCTCTCGGATTGCCTTGATGTGCATCTTACGGATTGCCTTTACGCCCTCGATAAAATCCGGCTTGTCCTCCGGATTTGGCTGATGCAGCATACCCTTGTATCCAGAACCGTTTGTACGTGGTTTATTTGTATAGATTCTTGGAATTACAAAAACCTTATCTTTGATCTTCTCTGCAACGGCTGCCAGTCTGCACAGATAATCGAGCACCGAATTCTCATAATCCGCAGAACAAGGACCAATGATTGCGATAAACTTATCGGACTCCCCGGTAAATATCTTCTTGATCTCAGCATCTCTCTTTGCTTTAATCTCCTGCAGCTCTTTGTCCATTGGATGCGCTGCACGAATCTCTTCCGGCGTTGGAACCGCCTTCACCATATGTAAACCCATTTCTATTTCCTCCAAATATTACTTATGCGTCCTTGTCGATATTAGCAACTGCATATCAGCATATCTCCCTTTCTGAATACACCGCATGATATACACGCACTGACGCAAATTATATTATAACATACTTACTCAATGGACTTCAACGATTCCGCCATATCTATTTTATCAATTTTTCTCCTCATAACCAAATCCACGATAATCAGGAATGCCAGCACGATCAGAACACTGTACAGATAACTGATATTCATGATCTTCGATGCAAATGCAACCATATCGACCTGGATCTGCGACATAACGAAGCTATGTAACAGATATCCAAGCGGCAGTCCGACGACAATTCCCATCAGTGTCAATACGAAATTCTCTCGGAATACATACGATCCTGTCTCGCCCGGATAAAAGCCAAGCACCTTGATCGTTGCAATCTCCCGCACACGCTCCGTGATATTGATATTGCTTAAGTTGAATAACACGATAAATGCCAGCGCGCCCGCACTACCGATGACAAGCCCGACGACCGCATTCATCATCTTCATCATATTTTCCACACGATCCTTAATCTCCGCGACTACTGAGACACTCATCACACTTGAAAGCGCCGATAATTTCCCACCTGCCTCATAAGCGGTACTGTCCTTATCGACATGCACATACATCGTGTTCGGCTCACACGACTTATCAAAATACTGCTCATAACATTCTGGTGTAATATAGGCATAGTGCCATACATAGTTTTCGAAAATTCCCGATACCGTAAGCGTCACATCGCCCGCATCTGTATCATGCAGGGTGATTGGATCGCCGACCGACACATCTGCAATCTCCGCGATCTTCTTCGACAGCATAACCTCTCCATTTTGGGGATATGATCCATTCTTTGTTGTCATATCAAAATGCACGAAACTGTCCAGATCCTCCTGTTCCGCAGCGATCAGATACACGGTCTTGATTGCAGAATCTGTGTGATATTCTACTGCACTTTTCATGATTGCTGTGGAGTCTTCAAAACCATCGCCGATGGCATCCTCCACTTCCTGCTGCACATCATCGTTATATGTTCCATTTAGAGTTATTTCCATATCGTAGGTATCGATATCTCCAAATTGGAATTCTGCCAGATTTGATACGGAATCCCGCACGCCAAGTCCGGTCAGGACAAGTGCCGTACAGCCCGCGATACCGAATAGCATCATGAACATACGCTTCTTGAAGCGGAATACATTTCGTGCTGTTACCTTATGTAAAAACTTCATCGGCTTCCAGATAAATGGAATCCGCTCCAGTAAGATACGTTTTCCTGCTGCCGGAGCCTTCGGCCGGATCAGCTCTGCCGGCATACACCGAAGCTCATTGATGCAGGCAAGGAATGCTGTTCCCATCGAACAAAGCAGTGATACGATCAGACAGATCGCCAGAAGTCCCGGTGAGAAATAAAAGTCAATACCCGTTCCGAAATCATACAACATCTTATACGCCTCAGATATTACATATGGGAACAGATAGCTTCCCCCGAAAAATCCGATCACGCAGCCAAGGAACGCGGAACTTCCGGAATAAATCAGATACTTCGCCATAATGCTTCCGTTCGTATAACCAAGTGCTCGGTATGTTCCGATCTGTCCACGCTCATCATCCACCATACGTGTCATTGTCGTCGAGCAGACAAGCGCCGCAATCAGGAAGAAGAAGATTGGGAATACCTTCGCCACACCATCGACAATATTTGTGTCGTTGTCATAGCACATATACCCGACATTCGTTGAGCGATCCAGCACATAGGTCTTTACTTCACCAAATGCTTCCTTCGCCGCCTGTTCTACATACTGCTTTTCAACCGCATTCTCCACAAGAGTACTGCCCAGTTCTGTCACAAGCCGGTCATACTGATTATCCGTGACCTCCTGCAAAGCCGTCTCCATATCCGGTGTGACATCGTCGATAAAATCATCATACGCATCTGTATAGATATCATAGGAATCCTGACTTTGCACATAGATTTCCTTATATGCATCAAAGGAAAATCCACCTTCCGGAATAAAGATAAATGCGCTGATCCGTCCATTTCCAAGGTCTGTCGTTCCTCGTTCAATATTGATGTAGATCGGTGAATTCACCGTGCCGACAACCTTGTATTTCTTATAAGCAAATACATCCTTTGTCTCCTGCGTGTTGCTGTCCGCAATCTCGATTTCCTGTCCGATGATATCCTGTCCCTTAAACTGATATGCATCCACCACACATTCATCATCCACTTCTGGCATACGTCCATCCCGCAGCTCCAGTGTGTTCACATGCTCGGTAATCGACTGTGCCCGCAACACCTTCTCTTTCCCGTCTGCATCTGCATAGATCATATCCTCATAATAGGAACCATCTGCCGCCAGCACATGCTCCTGCTTCCGCATTTCTTCTACCGCATCTGAGTCAAATCCAATCGAAGAAAGCAGCCGGAAATCATAGAAGTTATATTCTCGCAGATATTTATTTCCGGTTTCCACCATACCAGGCTTTGTCACCTTCAGTCCGGAGAAAAATCCAACGCCCAGTGCAATGATTGCCATGATTGCCAGATACCGCCCCATACTTTGTCCAATTGTTCTTCGTATATTTTTTCTGTATGCCCGCATCTTCTATCACCATTCAATTTCTTCTACCGGTACAATCTGTTCATTCATCTTCACCGAAGCAATCCTGCCACTCTTTACTTTGATAATCCGGTCTGCCATCGCTGTAAGTGCCTGATTGTGGGTGATGATCACAACCGTCATGCCACGCTTCCGGCTACAATCCTGCAGCAATTTCAAGATTGCCTTACCCGTCTCGTAGTCAAGAGCACCAGTCGGCTCATCACAGAGCAGAAGCTTCGGATTCTTTGCGAGCGCACGCGCGATTGCCACACGCTGCTGTTCTCCACCGGATAACTGTGCCGGGAAGTTATTCATACGTTCTTCCAACCCGACATGCGTAAGCACCTCCAATGGATTCATCGGATCTTTCGATAACTGCGATGCGATCTCGACATTCTCCAGCGCGGTCAGGTTCGGGATCAGATTATAAAACTGAAATACGAATCCGATATCCCTGCGTCTGTATGTTGCAAGCTGTTTCTTGTTGTAATCCGAAACCGCTGTGCCATCGAGATACACCTCGCCCTCGGTAAGGCGATCCATACCACCAAGGATATTGAGCAAGGTTGTCTTACCTGCACCGGACTGTCCTACGATGACACAGATCTCACCTTTTCCGATTTCAAAGGAAGCATCCTTCAAGGCTTCAACCCTGACATCACCGGTTTTATAGGTTTTGCTTACGTTCTTAAACTCTACATAACTCATTTGTGTGTTCCTTTCTAATTTATCTATGATAATTGCAAAATAATTCGATATACCTGAGTATAACACACCGTTCACCTGCGATATATCAATTTCATTTGTATACAATGTATTGCAACCAAGAAATACTAAATGTTCCAATCTACAATTTCTCATACTTCCGCAGCCGCTGCCAATTCGCCATCCCTGGCTCAGTGGCAGCTTGTTCGAACATCATGTTCAAACACTGCTGTTTTATTTATGGAACATCAAGTATTTCTAAGTTGCAAACATATCATATGCTTCATGAAATGATATATTGCAGGTAAACAATCATGTTATATCTCAGTCATATCCAATTATAATTTGCAATTATCTATAACCAATATTACTTTCCCCAGCTTGCGATTCGAAGTAACACTTCCTTATCAAGTGGATATGGACAAAGTGCAAGCTTCGCTTTATTTTCTGCTACAATATCGACAACCTGACGGATATTTTCTTCTGGCAGGATGCCGCAGTCGCTCACAACCTGGAAGAAATCTGCGAATTCGTCCACCGAAGCAAACCCAATTGTCGATAACAGATATTCCTGATCTGCCACATCTGCCTCCCGGATATAGCCCGGCAGGAAATATCCGATCGCAATGCCATGTGGCACGCCAAGCTCATAAGTAATTGCATAACTTAAGCTGTGCGGAATCGTCGTTCCCGTCTGTGCAATCGCCATACCTGCAAGTGTCGATGCCAACAGAAAATTGCTGTAATCCTCATCTGTCATCTCACGCATGCCAAGCAGGGCATCCCTGCTTCGTGCCCAAACTCTTAGTCCTTGATCAACAAACATCCGGCTGTAATCCGTCGCCGTCGTATTCAGATAACTCTCAATCATATGTCCAAGCGCATCAATCGCAGTCTGTCCGATGACCTTCTTCGATGCAGTCTTCAGATATTTCGGATCTGCCAATGCAAGCACCGGGAATACCCTGTGTGGCAGCGATGCCTTTGTCCGCTTCGCATGGACGGTAAGCACAGCGACACCTGTCACCTCCGATCCGGTTCCGCAAGTCGTCGGAATCGTCACCACCGGAAGTGCCTTTGTACATGCAGCACTCTCATACAGATAATCTGCATTCTTCTCTGGGTTGGCAAGCATAATTGCAATCGCTTTTGCCGCATCCATCGGCGAACCACCGCCAATCGCAATCACAAAATCAACACCATTTCTTTTTCCAAACTCGGTCGCTTTCATGACCGTTTCCACAGATGGATTCTCTTCGATCTCATCATACTGGACATGCTTCTTTCCGTATGCATCAAGTGCTGCCTCCACATCTGCCAGTGCCCCATTCGCCCGTGCGGAATATTTTCCTGTCACAATGAGTGCACAGCTTCCATAACCCGCCAGTTCTTCCGCATGTGCTTTTACTGCATCTATCTCCTGGTATACTTTTGTTGGTATGTAATATTTCATGTTATGCCTCCATTAATCTGCCTTATTCCGAAGTCCCCTCACGGCGCAGACTTCTAATAATATGTTATAATGGATACCCATATTTTTCAAGCTTGGGTTTGTGAATTGTTTGTGTTTTGCGCAACAAATAATTGCTTTACTTTCTTCATTTTCTATGCTACGCTTTCTTTGTTGTCGAAAATCGTTGTTCTGGCGTAGTTCGGTAACAGTCTTTTATAATTTTATCTTTATCAATTTCATTGATATTCCATTTTATTTTACTTTTTGTGCATTCATTTTATTTCAAAGGAGGAACTTTATGCTTCATAACGATTTATTTCACTCTGTAACAGAATTTGAACAATACATCCAATCTTATCCGACCGCAAATGCTTTATATAGTACATTTAAGCCGGATTGGAAAATGCTGGTTCAGGATTATTTTCTAAGCAAGCGAACGCTTCCGCTTACCTACGATCCATTTTTCAAGCGCATTTTCAATACAGACATTCACCCAGAACGATTATCCAGACTGATTTCTGCCATCATGGGACAGCCTGTGACAGTAACCGCTACACTTTCTAACAAAGATGTTCTCATCAAAGGAAATGCCCTGCTTATAATGGACATCGTCGTCCGTCTGGCAGATGGTTCTATCACCACGGTCGAAATTCAGAAGCTCGCTACCGCATTTCCCGCTGAAAGAATGTCCTGTTACTCTGCTGATCTACTTCTTCGGCAATATGAGCAGGTAAAAAATGAGCTTCTTGAGCGTTTTAATTATGATGCTTTAAACAAAGTATACACGATTGTAATATTTGAAAATACAGATGCAGAAAGCTCTAACGCCCCTGTGTACCGCGCCTTTCACACCTCGGAAACCAATCAGCTATATCTGCATCACGGAAAAACCGTATTTGACACTGGTTTGCAAATTGATCTGCTGCAAGAGTTTTACTTAATTTCACTTGACGTATTTCGCAATGTTGGGTATGCTAAAGATGAACAGGAACTCACAGCATGGCTGTCTTTGCTCTGCGTGTCAACCTACGAAGAAGCAGAAGCTTTATGCCTGAAATATCCGTGGATGGAAGAGATCTTTGAAGAAATCTCAGAGTATGTCCACAACCCTGAGGAGGTGATCGGAATGTTCTCAGAA
>DJEI01000102.1:12675-29971 GCA_002431865.1 Lachnospiraceae bacterium UBA5902 | reverse complement strand
AGATTGATATTTTTCAGGGCATGAAAGTCCCCGTAATATAGATTCAGGTTTTCCACTGTAATTTTATCCATAGTTTTCTCCTCTCACTGCTTGGTGAGTTTTTTTGCCACGAAGGAGGACAGTGCGTTGAGGCCGATGACCAGCACCATGAGAATTACCGCAGTGGCGTGGGCCTGATCGGTGTACAGTCCTTCACTCATCAGGGCATACATATGAACCGACAGGGTTCTGGTGGACTGGAACAGCGGTGCGGTCAGACTAAATGCGCCGTTCTTGATAAACGACAGATTGCCGGTACCGGAGCCGGAGGTGTAAATCAGTGCCGCACTCTCGCCCACGATCCGTCCGATGGCAAGAATCACACCGGCCAATACGCCGGGCATAGCGGAAGGAAGCACGATTCGGAATACAGTTCTCAGCTTGCCTGCGCCCAGTCCAAAGCTGCCCTCCCGGTAGGAATCCGGCACTGCCATCAATGCTTCCTCCGTGGTTCTCAGGATCAACGGCAGGATCATAATGGACAGGGTCAGCGCACCGGCCAGCATGGAGAAGCCACAGTGCAGGGCCACGTTAAAGCACACATAGCCGAAAATACCATAGACGATAGAAGGAATGCCCTGGAGGGTTTCGGCGGTAAGCCGTACCAGCTTTACAAGCTTATTGCCACGCTTTGCATACTCTACCAGATAGATGGCAGAACAGATACCGATTGGCACTGCAATCAGCAAAGATAACGCGGTCATAAGCACGGTATTGATGATAGCTGGAAGCATGGATACATTCTCGGTTGTGTACTTCCATGCAAAAAGCTCCGGCGTCAGATTCATGATACCATTTGCCAGTATATAAATGATCAGTGCGCCGAGCACGGCTACAGTAATCCCAGCCGACAGGGTAACTGCAATCAACAGAAACAGGGAAAACGGGCGCTTCTTATAGGCTTCCAGCTTATCCTTCCATGTGACAACATTAATTGGTTTTATATCTTGTACTTCAGCTATTTTTTCACTCATTACCATCTATTTAACCCCTTTCTTCTTCACAACAGAGAACAGCAGGTTAATAATCAAAATAAATACGAACAGAACAACACCGGTTGCAATCAATGCTTCTCTGTGCAGATCCGTTGCATAACCAAGCTCCAATACAATATTGGAAGTCAGGGTACGCACACCAGCCAGCAGACTGTCTGGAAGCACCGGATGATTTCCTGCAATCATGATGACCGCCATAGTCTCACCGATTGCACGACCGATTCCCAAGATGATTGCTGCTAAAATACCAGATTTTGCCGCAGGGAGTACTGCCCTGAAGACACTTCTCTCATGCGTATCACCGAGTGCTAAAGCACCCTCGTAATAGCTTTCGGGAACGGCACGGATTGCAGATTCCGATACACTGATAATCGTAGGAAGAATCATGATACCAAGCAGAATGCAGGCAGTCAGGATATTCTTACCACTTCCTCCGAACGCATCCCGGATCATCGGTGCGATCACAACCAGACCGAAGAATCCATATACAATGGATGGAATACCTGCCAGCAGATCCACGGCTGGTTTCATGAACCGGTGAAGCTTTGGTGGACAAAATTTTGCCATGAAGATGGCACATAAAAGTCCGATCGGAACACCAATGATGATCGCACCGGCTGTGACATAGATACTTCCAATGATCATTGGGAAGATGCCAAATTTGTTTGCTCCAGGCATCCATGTTTTACCAAATATGAAATTTACAAATCCAATCTTGCGAATGGCCGGAACACCATTTGCAAACATGAACAGACATATCATAGCGACTGCCAGTATGGACATACAGGCAGCCGCTAAGAATACGATATGCATGGTTCTTTCTTTTACTTTCGCCATATTTTGCCTCTCGTATTTTTAATTCTATTTCTGACTTACTTTACTTCAGACCACTTTGTGATTGTACCTGTGTAGATACCCTTTACCTGATCGCTTGTCAGATTGTCCACAGAGTTATCCTTGTTTACAATAACTGCAATACCATCGGTAGCGATGACAGTCGGTGTAAGACCTGCGCTAAGCTCGCTGTCCTTTAACTCTCTGGAAGCCATACCGATATCACAGACACCCTCTGCTGCACTTGTCATACCTGTTGTTGAATCACTCTGCTGTACTTCAATCTGTACATCAGGGTTGATTGCAACATATGCCTCTTTCAGCTTCTCCATAACCGGTGTTACGGAAGATGAACCAGCTACACTGATTTTACCCTTGACACCGGCTGCCTTGAATGCACCTGTATTACCACCACTGATATAACCAGCCTTTTCTACGACTGCCTGACCATCTGCGCTCAGGATGAAGTTGATGAAATCCTGTGTTACTTCGTTTGGTGTACCCTTTGTTGCAATGTTAAATGGACGGGATACCTTGTAGCTGCCGTTTGATACATTCTCTACAGAAGCTTCCGCACCGTCAATCTTAACTGCCTTTACAGATTCATCCAGAGAACCAAGTGATATGTAACCGATCGCTGCTGTATCATCTGCAACACTTGTCATCATAACAGATGTTGAGTTTGTGATATCTGCAGTTGTGATTGTCTTATCGATCTTGTTTCCGTCTGCATCCTTCTCCTCGATACCGAACAGCTCGATGAATGCACCTCTTGTACCAGAACCATCCTCACGGGAAATAACTGTGATATCGTCGCTTGCTGATTTGCCACATCCGGTCATAGCTCCCATAAGCATTGCCGATGCCAGAACTCCAATGATTGCTTTCTTTAATTTTCTCATTTTCTTTGTCTCCTTTTTTTTAAGATTATTTTATTTAACTTACAAGTGAGAATATACAGAATGTAAGTAAATTGCGTTATCATAGTTTTGTAAAATGTACGTAAAAAAAGAGCCGGATGTTTACCATCTGGCTCTTCCATATAAAATCGTTGCCTAAATTAACAGCTCCTTATAGTACTCTGCGTAATCGCGCCGATTTTCTTTTGTGAATGCGATCGCAGAACGTGGATGCTGGTTTAAAAGTCCGGTCATCAGGTACTGGAGATCGTAGCCCCAGACGATGCCGTCATCCTTTAATTTCATCATATGGTCTTCAATGAATTTGAATACCGGGTATACATTGTATTTTGGATTCTTCAGGAACCCAAGTAACAGCTCCATCGCACAGTTGCCGGCACCTCTTCCCATAGACAGGTAGGTTCCGTCTAACCAGTCTACGCCATCTCCACATGCTTCAATCGTGTTCGCAAAGGCAAGCTGCTGGTTGTTGTGTGCGTGGATACCGATCTTCTTATTATATTTCGCTGCGAAATTCAGGTACAGATCTGCGATACGGGCAATCTGCTCCGGATACAGGGAACCGAAGCTGTCTACGATGTAAATGACATCGACCGGTGTCTTGCCAAGCATATCGAGTGCAACCTTGATGTCCTCCTCCTGCGAATTCGAGATCGCCATGATATTACAGCTTGTCTCGTATCCTTTCTTTGCCGCATCCTCTACCATATCAATGGCTTCCGGCATCTGATGGATGTACGCTGCTACACGGACTAAATCAACCGGAGAATTGACCTTCTCATCAAAATCATTCTTATCATGTCTGCCGATATCTGCCATGATTGCAAGCTTTAAGTTCGTATCGTTATCACCGACGATTTCACGGATATGGTCATCACTACAGAATTTCCATTTACCGAACTTCGTCTCGTCAAACACCTTCTTTGATGCACGATATCCCATCTCCATATAGTCAACACCAGCGTCGATGTTTGCCTGATACAATGCTTTAACAAACTCATCGGTAAAATAAAAATCATTTACCAGTCCACCATCACGTAAGGTTGCGTCTACCACTTTGATACTTTCCCGAAATCCAAGTAAATTTGATAATTCTTTCATGTCTTTGTTCCTCATCTTTCTTTTCTCTGCTGCGTTATCGCTTTAATGCAATAAAGAGAACATAGCTACTATATCAGAGATTTAACGCATAGTCAACCTGTTTTTTGAATTATGCCTGATTAAAGCAGAATAAACGAAATGCATAAAAAAGCGCCTGCGTATGGCGTAAACAGGCGCTTCGTTTGACAGCAATGTTCAATCACTGTCAATCGAGAGGAAGTCTCGAATCTATACAAAATACTGATGGCGCAGTATTGTATAGCGTGTGTAATTGGCTTGTAGAATTATGCACTCATGACATAATAGGTTGATGTATCTATACATGTGTCTCGCTGTTCTTATATGCCTGTGCATATTGTATTTCCTGTGCGTTGATATGCTTGTCCCCATGCTTTGGCAGATAGATTCCGTTGATCTGTTCTCTTGCCTTCTGATCATCCTGATAGAATAACTCAAAATCATTCAAAATACGTGATCTAATTGCAGGATCGTAAACTGGTGCCGCCACCTCAACGCGGTGAACAGTATTTCGTGTCATGAAATCCGCAGAAGCAATATACACCTTTGGATCGTTCTTGCCAAAGATATAGATCCGGGAGTGTTCTAAGAACCTGCCAACGATACTGATAACCTGAATATTTTCTGTCTCGCCGGCGACGCCTGCTTTGAGGCAGCAGATTCCACGCACGATCATACGGACTTTCACGCCTGCCTTGCCAGCTTCAATCAGCTTGTCGATAATCTTCTTATCCGTCAGAGAATTGATTTTGACACCGACGTAGCCTTCCTTGCCCTCTTTTACCTTTGTAATCTCATCATCAATCATCGCAAGCACCCTATTCTGCAGGCAGTTTGGCGCCACCAGCAGATGCTCTGTCTTCTCGACCGTTGTTCCCATAGACAGGTGATTGAATATATTGGCAGCTTCATTTCCGATATCTACCGAAGATGTGATCAGAGAATAGTCGGTGTAGATACGGGAGGTCTTCTCGTTATAATTACCAGTACCAATCTGTGTGATATATTCAATCTTGTTGTTCCGTTTTCCAGTGATCAGACAGAGTTTGGAATGTACCTTCATATGGTTTAATCCATAAATCACGCGGCATCCGGCATCCTCCAGCTGTCTGGACCAACGGATATTATTCTCTTCATCGAAACGTGCTCGAAGCTCGACCAATACAACAACTTCTTTGCCCTGTTCTGCCGCTTCCACCAGTGCCTCTACAATCTTCGAATCACTTGCCAGACGGTACAATGTCATCTTGATCGACACAACCTCAGGATCGTTGGCAGCCTCATTTAAGAGCTGGATAAATGGTTTCATGCTCTCATACGGATAAGACAGGAATAAATCATGCTTCCTCGCCTGTTCCATGACCGGGCGTGTCCGGTCAATCATGGCTGGCTGTTGTGGTACACGTCGTTCATAGAATAACTGCTTTTCATTCCGAAGCAGATCTTCAACTTTGAATAGAAATGACAGATCCAATGGAGAGATCGAATGGAACACCTGTTTCTTTGTAAGTCCTAAGAATCCACACATCTTCTCGATGATGGAATCGTTCATCATTCTCGTATATTCCATGCGGAGTGGACAGAGACGGCTTCTTGTACGAAGCACCTTCTCCACGCCCTTTCGGTAATCCTTCTCATCATCATCTAATGCATCATCCACGTCAATATCTGCACTCCGCAGGATACGAATCAGGGATTTACTGATTACCTTATACCCTGGGAATACATCTGCCGCAAAATGAAGAATCAATTCTTCTGCCAGCATAAAACGTCTGCCATCTGAAGAAACCGGAATCATTCGCTTGATGACCGGATTGTTGCATGGGATAATTCCAATCTTCGTATTATTTGACTTTGTGCGAAGCTCTACGACTGCATAGATCTCCTTGTTCCGGAGAAACGGAAATGGCTGACGCTTACCCACAACCTGCGGCGAGATAAACGGCTGAATCTCATTTTCGAAATAAAGCTTCATGGAATCCTGCTCATCCTCGTTCAGATCTTTATATAAAAGCTCCTTGACACCATATTCCTCCATCTCGTACATCAAACGCAGATAGATTTCATCCTTCTTCTCTCGGAGTTTCTTCTCCTTGACGATAATGCGGTCAAGCTGCTCCTGACAGGTCATATTTGTCTTGTTCTCACGGACTTTACTGTCTTTTCCAGCATCCAATGAACCGACACGCACCATCAGGAATTCGTCGAGATTGCTCTGAAAAATCGATACAAACGACAAACGCTCGCAAAGCGGATTATTCTCATCCACAGCCTCTTCCAACACTCTTTTATTGAACTTCAGCCAAGAAAGTTCCCGGTTATCATAGATTGTCTCCTGCAACATAATATTTTCCTCCGTATTTTCGGTTATAGCTTCAATTTCTTCACTATGTTTCTTAAATATCTTACGAAACAGTTTTTTTATTTTATTGAATATCATTCCAAGATGTGATGTTTCCATTGAAGATACCTTTCAATTCATCCTTCGTCACCTGATTAATTGGATTATCTTTCTGGACGATTACAGCGATTCCGTCCGTTGCAATCACGGTAGATTCTACAAGATCTGCCTCGTAATCTTTCAGACTGCGTGATACCATAGCCATATCGCATTTTCCTTCCATTGTGTCGTTCAAACCTTTCGTGGAATCTGTCGCATATACATGAATCGCTGCATTTTTATTAGCTTCCATATACGCATCTGCCAGCTCCGAAAGCAGATCTGCCATAGAGGAAGAACCGCGGATACTGAGTGTTCCCTGTGCATCCGGATCTGCCAGAAATGTTGTCTCTTCCGCCACAGGCACATATGTCTGACTGACGATCTTCTGACCGGCACCTGCAATATATTTAACGAAATCATCTCGCAATGCATTGGGGCTGTCTAGCCAGGCAAGTGTAAAATCTCTGGTCAGTGGATAGGCATGAGCAGAAATACTTTCTTTGGTGCAGATAATTCCATCCACAGCAAGTGCTTTGGAATCCGCCTGCATCTGTCCGTAAGACACATATCCGATTGCATTTGGTGATTCATTGACTGCACCCGCTATTGCACTGCCGCTCGATGATATCACACATTGCTCCATATCTTTGTATTTATCTACGTTATCCTCTGACATGGAGATGCCAAGATATTCTTCAAACTGATTTCTTGTACCGGAACCGTCTTCGCGCACCTGTACGGAAATCATCCCAAGGGACGATGCATCTCCGTTCGTACCGGCAAATGCATAATCCGGCTGATCTTTCTTTCCACAGCTACATAATGTAGCTGCCAGTATACTTGCACATGCGATATGCAGAACGGACTTTTGAAATATCTTTCTTGCTTTCAGCTTCATCTTATGCTTCCTCCAACTCTAAGAAACGAACATTGTCCATTACCTCTTCGATGATGCCGCTACAGCTGTCGCCAATGCGTTCCAGATTATGTAGCATATTGGAGAACGGATATGTAAATTCCGGTTTACATTTGTTCTTGCGCAGCCGCTTCAGATGATTCTTGTTGAATTTTTTTTCCATACTCCGAAGCTCTTTGCGATAGTCAAGTACTTTTTTTGCTGCTTTCGTATCTCCGCTATCCAAGGATGCGATGGCTGTCTGATACATGATCTCGACATTATCGATCACTTTTCCGATCTCTTCCACTGCATCATTTGAAAATTTATATTTCCCCTCAAGCTTGGCACGGATGACCGGCGAAGCGTCCTCGCACCGTTTGCTGACGCGTGCAATATCATTTAAGACATACATCAGTCCGGCAGTTATTGATGATTGTTCCTCAGTCAGAGAACCATTTGAGAACATGCTGGAGATATAGCTGACTGTATTTTCATCAATCTGATCTACCAATTTTCCGTCCTCTTCCAGATTTACAAGTGCTTTGCTGTCATTATTGATTACCGTTGCTTTCATATTTCCAATCATCTCCGATACAAGACGTCCGGCACGGCGGATTTCCTGCGATACAAGGTACATAGCAGCAACCGGCTGACTGATTACATTTCGATCCAGATAACTCTTTGTCTTATAATCTTCAATGGATGTTGCTTTATCATCACGAATAATAAAGGTTACGATTTTCACCATAATTGGAAGCAATGGCAGCCAGATAATTGTATTGATAATATTAAAGCTCATATGCGCATTTGCAATCTGTCGCGATATCACGTCCAGCTCATTTCCCTTTGGAGAGATAAATTCGATAAATTTAGCAAACGGTTTGATGAACCAGATAAAGATAAATGATCCTGTAATATTGAATACACTGTGGGCAATCGCGCATCGCTTTGCATCCTTTGACTGTCCAATACTTGCAAGCAATGCTGTAATTGTTGTACCAATATTATCGCCAAGCAGAATCGGGATGGCTCCAACCAGACCAATCACACTCGTCCCATCCGGGCCTGCCTGTGAAGCAAAGCTCTGCAACACAGCAATCGTAGCCGAACTGCTCTGTACAACGAGCGTCATAAGCATACCAACACCGACACCAAGAACCGGAATATGGCTGACATTCTCCATCATGTTAATAAATACCGGGCTAGTTGCAAGCGGTTTCATAACATCCCCCATCATATCAATACCGACAAACAACAAGCCAAACGCAAAAATCGTCTGACCGACAAACTTCACTTTTTCTTTCTTCGCAATAAATGCAATCAGAAAACCGATAAATACGATTGGCATAATATAATCACTGATCTTAAATGCCATCAGCTGTGCGGTCATTGTTGTTCCAATGTTCGCACCGAAGATAACGGAGATACCCTGCTTCAAGGACATCAATCCGGCACTGACAAAACCGATTACCAATACGGTTGTCGCACTGGAGCTCTGCAGAACTGCCGTTACAAGTGCGCCAGCCAGCATTCCGCACATGGCATTTCGTGTCAGTACACTCAATACTTTCTTCATTTTGTCTCCGGCTACCTTCTGGAGCGATTCACTCATCATATTCATACCAAATATAAAGAGCGCCAGACCTCCCAATAAACCGAACACAGTCGCCATACTTTCGTTCATGTTAATTTTTCCTTCCTCTTTTGACATTTTTAACCGATTTAAAAGCCACCCTGTCATCGTTCCCCATAAACAAAATGGCTCTTATTATTTAAATAATATCGAAATCCGAAGTCTGCTTCTATCAACAGAAAGTAAAGAATTGTTAAATCTATGTAAAACTGTATTTCTGATAAAAGAAAAAGCGCCAGACTGGCGCTTAAATCTCTTTGATCTTATCCCGTAACCGCATCATATTTGTATCCATATCGGCAATCACTTCGGAATATCGTTTCAGTTCCTGCATGATTTCTCCGGTATCAACCAGATCTTTCTTATAGAGCAGCTGATAATCAAGTACCGACCAGGAATCCATGGCAACCGTGCGAAGCTGCAATTCCACCTTCATCCATTCTGTCTTTTTCGACAGATAGATCGGAACCGAAAGGATCATGTGTACACCTTGATACCCGGAAGATTTCGGCGTTTTGATATAATCCTTGATCTTCAGGATCTTGATATCGTGCTGGATCTTCAGACAGTCTACCAATGCGTAGATATCATCCCGGAATATACAGGTCACCCGGGCACCGACGATATCATTCAATTTTTTTTTCGCGTTATCTAAGTTGATCGTATAGCCTTTGCGGCGCAGCTTCAGGAAGATACTCTCTGCACTTTTTATACGATGTGTCAGACGCACAACAACCTCCCGCTGCAGATTCTCCTGCAGCTCCAGATTGATCATCGTCAGCTTCGATTCTAATATCTGGATTGCCCACATACACCGAAGCTGATATTCCTTATCAGATAAGGAATTAGCAAAATCCGTAATAATCTTACGGTCATTTTTTGTAATATGTAATTGTAACTGTTTTTCCTGTTCCATAATATTTATATATGCCTCATTCATTCTTTTTATTCTATCAATATTGGGTTAAAGATTGTTAAATCTATGCAAAATGCACTTGCACAAAGTGTTATAAGCCCCTATACTATTTATGTGTGAATATTCATCATACACCATGTATTTGCAATACTGTTCAAAAAGATGATTACCAAAAGAAAGGATTTTCTAATATGAAGGGCTATAAATATACTGTTAATAAACGGCGTGCAAACCGGCTTGCCTATCGGTTTCTTGGATTTATGTTTCTCCTTGTCGCCACCTTGCAGGCATTTACAATGATCCATGGCTATGCGAAGCATCTGGTGTTAACAGCATTATTTGTTACATTTGTTGGCGCCTACGGAATCTATCTCGTAGTAATGTCCTTCCGGAAGCAGGCATTTTCAGCAACCTATATCTTTGATGACACCGGCTTTACGATTGAACATAAATATGGAACTACCCATTACGACTTCAATCAGATCAAGCATGTGACGATGGTTATTCCGGACGAAAACATGATTTTTTATATTCTGAATGTTTTCACAGAGAAGGAACGCTATACAATTTCATTTATGATGCAGAAGGAATTATGTGAGAATATCTATGAATTTATGCATGCACGTTTACCAAAGAAAGGCACGGAAAATTAGTTCCGTGCCTTTTCTTCTCTCCTCCTAATGGAGCAGGCGCATTAAAAAGTGAACTTCGTTCGCTGGCGTCTGTGTGCTTCATAAGGAATCCTCCCAGCTTTGCCGGATCCCTCCTTATGAAAATATATGGAGCTGAGGGGAATCGAACCCCTGTCCGAAAGCTCTTCCATTACAGCTTCTCCCATTACAGTTTGTATATTGGATTTCCCATACAAAAACGCCTACAAACAGGCTTTCCTATATGGTAGCTTCATGAATTTTCCGAAACCGCAAAGCTTAAGCCCCGGAGTGTCCCACTAAGTCGATGCCAGGATTCTAAGTTGTGGGGAACCTAGAGCTGACAGCTGCCATAATTAGGCAGCGTACGCGTAATTTTCGTCTGCGTTTATATTTATTTTCCAAGTTTTAGCGTGGTCCTGGCCCACGAATGGCTACCGTAATTTCTTAACCCCCGTCGAAACCAGTACAACCCCTGGTTTGATTGACGAAAATCTATATATATATTCCACTTTTAAAGTGTATATACCAATCTGTTATTCTGCATCTGCTGCAGAAGCATCCTCTGGTGTAGCATCGCTATTGCTTGCTGTTGGGAATACATATCCTGTATAATTGGCTGCCCAATACTGTTGTGCCCAATAATCGTAAACCGATGCATTGATTGTCTTATTTGCCTGGCGTGTCTCATAGTTTTTCTGATATGCATGTCTGCCCAGAGGGAAACCAACCAGAGCACCTAAAATAGCGGCACATACTAAAATCTCCACTACTTGTTTTGCTTTTTGTTTTTTCTGAATTTTCTTTCGATTCTTCTTTTCTTCCTTATAACGATCTACTTTTGCCTGACTCATACGTTCTCCTACCTTAACTTTTCATATTTATCCCAGATTACGAATCTTGAAGTCCCGTTCAACTTCACGTTTCATATCCTTTTTCGCGATATCATCCCGCTTATCGTACAGCTTCTTACCTCGTGCCAGCCCAATCTCTACTTTGACAAGACTGTCCTTAAAATAAACCTTCAAAGGCACCAAGGTATATCCCTTCATCTTCTGCTGTCCAATCAATTTGTTGATCTCATAGCGATGCAGCAACAGCTTTCTTGTCCGGAGTGGATCTTTATTGAAGATATTTCCCTTCTCATACGGAGATATATTCATGCGATAGACATACACCTCATCGCCATCCAATCCGACAAATGCTTCTTTGATACTGCATTTTCCCATACGGAGAGATTTCACTTCCGTTCCAGCCAAAGCAATGCCTGCCTCGTATGTGTCCTCTATGAAGTAATCATGATATGCTTTTTTGTTATTGGCTATCAGTTTCGTCCCTCGTTGCTTCGCCACTTTTTTCAACTCCTTCTATATTACCATCAATCAGTGAAAAATCAATGGTTTTCTTAATTTTATCACATTTTAATACTTTGATACGCACTTTGTCACCCAGTTGGTATTTCTTTTTCGTTTTTTCTCCAACCATTGCATATTCCTGCTCATTGAAATAATAAAAATCATCATACATATAGGCAACAGAGACTGCACCTTCTACTGTATTATCCAATTCCACAAAGATGTAGTTTGAGGTAACGCCTGAGATCACTCCATCGAATTCTTCCCCGATGTGCTCCGACATATACTCAATTTCTTTTAACTTGATAACATCCCGCTCTGCCTCTTCTGCACGACGCTCTTTGGCGGAATTATCATTTGCAACAGTCGGCAGGATGTGACGGTAATGCTCAATCCTCTTCTCGGAAAGTTCACCGTGCAGGTTCTCCTTGATGATACGATGTATCTGCAAATCCGGATACCGGCGGATTGGAGATGTAAAGTGACAGTAATATTTGCAGGACAGACCAAAATGTCCGGTACACTCGGTCGAGTAACGTGCCTGCTTCATCGAACGGAGCATCATCTTGCTGATCAGTGCCTCGTATGGTTTTCCTTCAATCTGGTCAAGAATCTTCTGCAGCTCCTTTGGATGTGTCTCATCTCTGGATGCCTTGATAAAGAGTCCAAAATTATTGATGAATGCGGCTAAGATATCAATCTTCTCTTCATCCGGATGCTCATGGACACGATATTCAAACGGCAGCTCCTGCCAAAAATAGTCTTCAGCGATTGTCTCATTGGCAGCCAGCATGAAATCCTCGATGATCTTCGTTGCAGGATTCCGGTCATATGGCTTGATTTCCACTGGCTTGTGGTTTTCATCCACGATAATCTTTGTCTCAGCAACATCAAAATCAATGGAACCACGTTTCCGGCGGTTCTTCCGAAGAATCGTGGACAGCTCCAGCATCAGATCAAACATTGGCACGAGTGGCTCATATCGTTTCAATACTTCCTCGTCACTACGCTCTAAGATCTTCTCAACATTTGTATAAGTCATACGCTCATCGACATGCAGGATACCCTCACAGATCGTATGATCCAACAGCTTGCCTTTTTTGTCAAACTTCATCACACAGCTAAGTGTGAGCCGGTCTGTACCGGCATTCAAAGAACAGATACCATTTGATAATTTATGTGGCAGCATTGGGATGACACTATCTACGAGATAACAGCTTGTTCCACGCTTCAATGCTTCCTTATCAAGTGGGGATTTCTCCTTTACATAATGCGATACATCCGCAATATGTACGCCCAATGTATAGACACCATCTTCAAAAGATAATGTAATCGCATCATCCAGGTCCTTTGCATCTTCACCATCAATTGTTACGGTTGGAAGTGCCCGGAAATCCGTACGTCCGACAAAGTCCGCTTCATCCACTTCATCCGGAATATCTTTCAGGGAATCCATTACCTTGTCCGGATATTCAACTGGTATATCATATGCCCTTACAACTGAAAGTATGTCCGTGCCTGGATCATTCACATGTCCTAAAATCTCAATAATCTCGCCTTCCGGGGATTTATGATCCGCGCCATAGTTGGTAATCCTGCATACAACCTTGTGTCCGGTCATTGCCCCCATGGAATCCTTCTTTGCAACAAAGATATCATCAGCTACCTTCTGGTTATCTGGAATCACAAAGCCAAAATTCTGCTGTTTGTCATACGTTCCAACAATTGTTGTAAGCCCACGCTTTAAAATCTGAATAACCTTTGCCTCGGTACTTTTTCCCTGTTTCGTATAAGAATCCGGTGAAATCATGACACGGTCACCGTGAAAAGCTCCCATCGAAAACTTGGCTGGAATAAAGAAATCGTCCTTATATCCTTCCACTCGGACAAATCCATATCCCTTTTTGTTGCCGATATAATCACCGACTAAGAATTTATCATCCGGTTTTTTATATTTTCCTTTCGAGGTAACAGTAATCTTTCCTTCTTCTACAAGCTCGTTTAATGCTTCTTCCACACGTTTTTTATCGGCATCCTTAACCTGCAGCAGGAAACGGATGTCTTTGAGACGCATCGGCTTGTACTGTTCATCACAAATAAAATCATATAACTTCTGTTTTACGCGTTCTCTTTTTTCTCCCATAACGTAACACCTCCCAAAAAAATAAGCTGCTTTTTATCAAAGCAGCTTTAAAATCTAAATGAATTTTGATGACAGGAGCAAAGCCAGTGCAAAATACAGAACACCAAGAACGACTGTAACCTTCTTCAATACAGACTCTTTGGATTTTCCTTTGTTCTTGCTCCAGTAGGTATCTGCGCCACCACCGCTGATCGCACCGGACAAACCGCCTTTACCTTCCTGCATCATAACGATAACTGCCAGGATAACAGATATTACCAAAAATATTATAATTAACGCTGTCTTCACGAAAATTCCTCCTTATTATTTTAACTCATACTTGAACATATTACCATAAGAATTTCGTAAATACAATATATAATTTAAGAAAATCTGCTAAATTTGGCATTTGTATGGCAATATTTTATTTTACAGTAGGAAAATCTCCATAAATGGCTAATTTTCCAAGCTCTTCTTCTATCCGAAGCAGCTGGTTGTACTTCGACGTACGGTCAGAACGACATGGGGCACCCGTTTTTATCTGTCCGGCATTCACCGCGACTGCCAGATCCGCAATGAAGGAATCCTCGGTCTCACCCGAGCGATGAGAAATTACCGTCTTATATCCGGATTTCTTGGCAAGCTCGATGGCGTCCATCGCCTCTGTCAAAGTTCCAATCTGATTATACTTGATAAGAATCGCATTTGCAATACCATCCTCGATTCCCTGCTTTAAGCGTCCAACATTTGTGACAAACAGATCATCGCCGACAAGCTGTACTTTTTCTCCAAGCCGGAATGTAAGCACTTTCCAGCCCTTCATATCGTTTTCGTCGAGTCCATCTTCGATTGAGTAAATCGGATATTTCCCAATCAGCTCCTCGTAATACTGCACCATTTCCTCAGAATTACGATAGATCTCCCTGCCTGCCATCCGGCTTTCTCCAGAGAAATAATAAAGTCCGCTTGTCTCATCATACAACTCACTCGCCGCTGCATCAATGGCAATCTTCACATCTTCATATGGTTTATAACCTGCTTCTTTGATCGCAAGCACCAAATAATCCAGTACCTCCGCAGAGGTTGCAAGGTTCGGTGCAAATCCACCTTCGTCTCCTACGCCATTGGAAAGTCCATTTTCATGCAGCACGCGCTTCAATGTGTGATAGATCTCTGCGCTCATCTCCAGACAATGCTTGAATGAATCTGCACCGACCGGTGCAATCATGAATTCCTGCAGATCCACAGTATTATCCGCATGACAACCGCCATTCAATATGTTCATCATCGGAAGTGGCATTTTCTTCGCATTGATTCCACCGATATAACGGTACAATGGCATACGCAGGGAATTCGATGCTGCACGGGCAACTGCCAGTGACACTCCTAAAATTGCATTGGCTCCAAACCGCGATTTGTTTTCCGTCCCATCTGCTTCTGTCAGGTATTTGTCGATCAACGCCTGATTAAACACATCCATACCGACCAACCGGTCGCTGATCCGCGTATTGACATTGGTAACTGCTTTCTCTACACCTTTTCCCATGTATCTGCGTTCATCGTCGCGCAGCTCATGTGCCTCGTATTCTCCGGTCGAAGCGCCGGAAGGCACCGATGCGATCGCCGCCGCACCATTTTCTGTTACGACCTCTACTTCTACCGTTGGATTTCCACGGGAATCCAATATCTCTCTTGCATGTATATATTTTATCCGATCCATCAAAATCAGCCTCCCAAAATTTTTACATCTAAGCTAATTATTTCCGAATCGAAACTTTTTATGCATAGTTGCATATAAAAGTCATCGCACCCATTGCGATTGTAAAACGGTTTACAACCTTTGTCATGGCAACCAGACCAACATTCTGACTGAACGATGTGATCGGCAGGCAGCCAAATACAGATGATAATGCACTGACAAAGCCTGTTGCAGAGACAAGGAAGATCAAAGTCACAGATACAATTGCATTAACATTAAATTCCGGCTTTGCTGGCAGAAGCTGCGGCAATGCAATCACAGATGTTCCGGAAATCGCTGAGAAGTCTACCATATGCATACAGATTGCCACAATTCTACCGAAAAAGGTTTTGTATTTACAACTGTGCACTATCAGAGACATCGGATGTACAATGCATACACTTTGTTGCTTTAATGTCAATCTCTCCGTAGCAATATGGGCATTTTCTGGTAAGTGGAGCCGCAGCTTCCTCTTCTTTCTTATGCCCAAGCGACATCACCTTGTTCACTCCCTTGATCAGAAGAAACAAAATGAGTGCCATGATCAGGAAATTGATGATGGCGGAAATGAAATCTCCATAATTGAAGGTTGCACCATTGATGGTGAACTATCCACCGATCACAACGCCACCATTCTCATCTGTCTTACCTGTAATTGCTGCAATCAGAGGTGTAATAAAATCATTCGTCAGCGCAGATACAATATTCTGAAATGCTGCACCGATGATAACACCGATTGCCAAATCCATCACATTGCCCTTTAAAGCAAACTCTTTAAACTCTTTAATAAACTTCTTCATATTCTGTAGTCCTTTCTCTTATAGTAATTCATAACCTATATGACTTATCTACAGCATAGGAATCAATTATCTCACGATCAATGACTTGCCTGTCATCTCTGTTGGCTGTGGAAGTCCCATGATCTCAAGTAATGTTGGAGCAATATCTGCCAGGCAGCCGCCCTCACGGAGCTTTACGCTGTCATCATAATTCACAAGTACAAATGGAACCGGGTTGGTTGTATGCGCTGTATGAGGTTCCTTTGTCTTGTAATCGATCATCTGCTCTGCATTTCCGTGATCTGCACAGATAAAGAGAACACCATCTACCTCCTTGATTGCCTCTACAGCAGTTCCTACACACTGGTCAACTGTCTCAACAGCCTTTACAGCAGCAGGAATCACACCTGTATGTCCTACCATGTCTGGGTTTGCAAAGTTGATGATAATTACATCATACTTGCCGGAACGGATGGCTGCATTGAGCTTCTCAGACACTTCCGGTGCACTCATTTCTGGCTGCAGATCATAAGTTGCAACAGCTGGAGACTTTACAAGTACTCTGTCCTCACCCTCATTTGGCTCTTCTACACCACCGTTGAAGAAGAATGTAACGTGTGCATATTTCTCTGTCTCAGCGGTACGAAGCTGCTTCAAACCATTTGCAGCAAGATACTCGCCAAGTGTATTCTTGATCTCC
Organism: Lachnospiraceae bacterium UBA5902; assembly: GCA_002431865.1. Classification (GTDB taxonomy): domain Bacteria; phylum Bacillota; class Clostridia; order Lachnospirales; family Lachnospiraceae; genus Coprococcus_C. The sequence continues at coordinate 12,830 of DJEI01000102.1, read as the reverse complement.
TGCTTCTTGAAAGCGATGATCTTGTTCGGGATTGACTCATCGTAATCCTTGAAGCATACATATGTCAGTGGAAGCTTTCCACCTTTCCGCTCAAATCCTGTAAACTCATCTGCACAGAACGCTCTTGTGATCTCACGTGCACGGTCTGGACGGAA
>DJEI01000102.1:0-12632 GCA_002431865.1 Lachnospiraceae bacterium UBA5902 | reverse complement strand
TTAAAGAAGATAACGGAATCGTTTGCCTTTACCGTTGCAACCGGCTTTCCGTCTGCCTCGATAACAGTCGGAAGAACAAACTCATCTGTCTTGTCATTCGCATAGGAATCTGCAACTGCCTGTACAGGATCTGCAGCCTTTACGCCCTCACCATATACCATAGCTGCATAAGCCTTCTCTACACGATCCCAGTTGTTATCACGATCCATTGCATAGTAACGGCCGGAAATACTTGCGACCTTACCGACTCCGATCTCCTGCATCTTGTCAACAAGTGCTGCAACATAATCCTTACCAGATGCCGGAGGTGTATCTCTGCCATCTAAGAATGGATGTACATATACACGGTCAAAGCCCTGCTTCTTGCAAAGCTCTAAGATACCATACAAATGTGTATTGTGGCTGTGTACACCACCATCAGAAAGAAGTCCCCACAGATGAAGATCTGAATTATTCTTCTTGCAATTCTCAATCGCCTCAAGCATTGCTTCGTTCTTGAAGAAATCACCATCCTCGATTGCCTTTGTGATCGATGTCAGATCCTGATAAATAATTCTTCCGGCACCAATATTCATATGTCCAACCTCAGAGTTACCCATCTGTCCGTCTGGAAGTCCGACTGCAAGACCGGAAGCGTTTCCTCTTACATATGGACACTCTGCCATCAGCTTATCCATCACAGGTGTGTTCGCCATGTAAATTGCATTACCCTCTGTCTTGTCTGTAATGCCATAGCCATCAAGTACCATCAATACAACTGGTTTCTTACTCATTGTTTATCTCCTTTAAAATATAATAATTTATTATTTGTAATTTCCTGTTTGATTATATACAGTTATGCGCTTTTTTTCAAGATTTTATCGCAGAGATTTCTCCCTGATTTATTTTTTAATGTATGGCTGTGTTTTCACACTGGTAATACCCTGATAGCGAATTGCTGGTGCCTTACCATTCTTTGGCACAAGAACAATCTGAATTCCCTCGAGACGTTTTGCAAGTCCTGCGGTTCCGGCAGCCTCACCATTCTTTGCCCAGCCAAGCCAGCCGTAACTCTGTGCATGAACACGATAGTAAATGTCATAATGCGCTGCCATCTCACCGGTCAAGGCAATTCGGATTGCTTCGAGACGCTTTGCTTCGCCGCTTGTACCGGACATAACGCCATTGCGTTTCCATGTATTTGGATCGTTCTCATTTCCCTGCCAGCCATAAGACTGTACATGTGTCGTATAGACAATGCTGCCACTGTATGTCTGGTTTATCAGCTTGATATTGATACCTTCGAGACGCTTTGCTAATCCAGAAGTACCACTCATCTGTCCATTATACTTCCAGCCCTGCCAGCCAAAGCTCTGTACATGTGTACGATACGCAACATTGATTGCATTTTCGCCGACCACAGATGGATTCGTGTTGGATGTCGCCGGATTACCGACAACTGGTGACGATCCAGCCTTTGCAATATAGCTTGCCAACTGTTTCGTAACATTTACACCCTTGAAGTTTGCACCCGGTGCAGGTTCACCCTTCTTTACAACCACAATCTGGATACCTTCCAGACGTTTTGCATAACCAGCCGTTCCAGATGGCGCGCCGTTCTTCGCCCAGCCAAGCCAGCCGTAAGACTGTGCGTGCACTCTGTAATACACATCATATTTATCCTTATCTACGCCTGTGAGCTGAATCTTGATTGCTTCGAGTCTCTTTGCTTCCCCCTCAGTTCCGTTCATCTCACCATTTGCAGACCAAGGCAGCCAGCCGTAACTCTGACAATGCGTCGTATACTGAATACCAAGATTGGCTGTTTTTCCTGCCTCCGCGGAATTTACAACAATATTGATACCTTCGAGTCTCTTTGCCTTTCCGCTTGTACCAGACATAGTACCGTTAGATTTCCATGTGTTGATATCGTTTTCGTTTCCTTCCCAGCCAAACGTCTGTACATGTGTACGGTAGGAAACTGTAATGTTCGGAGCTGTTGTAGTTGTTCCTGTATTTCCACCTGTATTGCTTCCAGTGTCACCACCTGTGGAACCACCAGTGTTACCACCTGTGGAGCCGCCTGTATTTCCACCTGTATTTCCTCCGGTGCTTCCACCAGTCGAACCACCGGTTGTCTCTTTGTCTGTGGTAATGGTGCATCCTGTACTCTTATCGCTTTCCAGCCAATAACCATTTGCCATTTTCTTTACATAAAATGTATAAGCTGTATGGGCTGTAAGTCCTGTAAATACATTGCTATCCTGCCAGTTCACACCATCTTTAGTGTATTTGCAGCCAGCAACACTGTTCAACGTAACAGATGTCGTTGTCTTAGATGCAAGTGTTGGTGCTGATGGTGTTTCATATTTCTTATATACTGAAAGCTTAACGGTATCTTTGTATCCGCCTGATTTTGTTGTTACAGAAATCTCTGTATATCCAGGTGCAACCGCCGTAAGAACACCGGTTGTCGCATCGATTTTAGCAACCTCTGGATTGGAAGAGGTATATGTAATCGTCTTATCTGTAGCGTTGGCAGGGGAAATCGTTGCCGGGAAGTTCCATGAAGCAGCATCTCCGATCGTGATAGATTTCTCGGAAGGCTGATTGTCAAACCGAACCCCTGTAACTTCTACGATCTTCTCCCTTTCCTGTGCGGTCTTTACTTTGATCGTTACAATCTCGCCCGCGCGAATGTTGTTATCTGCATCGGCTTTTACACGGATTTCAAATGTATATTCTGTATCCGGATCTAATCCCTCAAATACGTTGCTATCCTGCCATGCTCCATCTGGAGCAATGCGGTACTCGCAATCGTCATACGGTGTTAATGTGATCGTATTCGTCGTCGGTGTCTCACTTGTGCTTGGTACCTGTGTCGGAACTTCCGGTGTCTTCCATACCGTAACGGCACAGGTTGCTTTCACATCTGATGTGCTTCCGTTTGCTTTTGCTGTGATTGTTGCAGAACCTGCGCCAACCGCAGTTACCTTACCGGAAGCATTCACAGTTGCAACCTTGTTGTTCGAAGAAGTCCATGTCACGCTTTTATCCGTCGCATCATCCGGTGATACAGTTGCAACAAGCATTGTCTCTGTCACAGGATTTGTTCCTCCGATCTCGAAGCTAAGCGTGTCTTTATTCAAAGCAACTCCTGTTGCCGCAACTTCCTTCGGAACATCAGGTGTGGAACTGCCACCAGATGAAAGATTTTTGTCTATATACTGGTGTTCTGTATCAGATGTGTATTTTTCATAGATTGCAGCCGCTGCAGCAACCAGAGTCGCGTTATAATCTATGGCTACCTCATTACATACATAATCGCTTGCAGAATCAACATAGGAACCATCGATTTTCTGTCCGCCAACCAAAGCACCAATCAATGTATTTTTCTGAGCGGTAGTTCCCTGATCACCACCTGTATATCCAGAAGCTGCTCTATGATGTGGGTATTTTGGTCCATACGCATTATATCCGATGACAAAACATTTCTTCGCTGCATTGTTACCAAGCAGATATTTCATCTGTCCCTCTGACCAACTTCGATATGTTTCTGTCGATGTCAATTTATCATACAGTAATCCTGTGTACTGCATAGATGTATTATAACGTGCAGAGCCCCAATTGCTGACACAGCGATAGCCACCATAGGTACTATTGCCATCTGAAATTCCCATAAGTGATGCTATTTTACTGGAATTTCCATCATAATAAGCCACTGCCGGACCGACATTGTCCCAGCCAAGCGGCCAATATGGTTTCATAGCTGCATCTGCATTTTTATACTGATTATATTCAGACCGATAGCTTGTGTTTCCGGTAATCTGATACAACATCAGCGCTGCCAGACAATAATCATCTTCCCAGTTAGAAGATACATAAAAGCTGCCAGACGTTGTACCAGCAGACTTATTGTGATTTTTTGCATATGCAAAAAGCAATTCTGCTGTCTTTAAATATTTGTCGCCGCCAAAGTTTTTATACTGCATGGCAAGTGCGGCTGCAGATAACGATACTACATCAGTGTGTGGTGCGGAATCGCTGGAGAAATACGCCGTACGATTGCTCTGCGGCTGAGCCTCCGGTGCTCCCCAATATCCATGATCGTAACCACCGCCACCATTTCCAACCTGTACACAGTATGCTTCCACAGAAGTTCCGGCACTGTTTAATACAGCACATTTAGTCAGATAATCCGCAAAATGTGTCGTGATTGTCTGCAAATGATTCGTCTGTCCCGATGCCACATATGCAGATTTATTTGTATCATAGCTCATACCAAGCACAAATGCCGCATACGCTTCTGGAAGACCAAACTTTACATGATCGCCCGCGTCATGGAACCCGCCAGTCAGATCAACTGTAACAGTACTTCCATCGGCTCTTGTATAGGAATACTTATCATAGGTGTGGCAATTTCCTCTCCAGTCAAGCAGAGACTTTGTTCCTACTTCATCGCCACACATATTTGCATCATAAAAATACAAAGAGTACTGAAGCAGCTTTGCATAATTATAATCAATATCCGAATAATTGTAATCTGTTACATTCCCGGCAGGAATTGTGACTGTACCGGAGCCACCGGAACTTCCGCCAGAACCGCCGGATGATGTGGAATCTGTCGAGAACTTCACAGAATTGATCTGATATGTAACAGTAGAACCCTCCTGCAGGTTTGTAAACTGCACGCCAATTTTACCAACTTCTGTGCTATTCCCCCAATCCAGACTTGAGAGATCCATGCTCATTTCCATCGTTCCTGATGTTGTCAGGTTTACATAATTCCCCTGATTCCATTTCCAGTCCTTTGACATGAACATCATCATAGCTCCCGGCGTACCCGTTGTACCCGCAGTGAAACCTGAAACTGACAGACTCATGCTCAAACTCTTAATTCCCTTTGCTTCCCATTCGGATTTTTCATCCATATCCGCTGGCAAATTCAGTAAGAGTTCCGAAATCATAACCCCTTTGTTTTCGCCATTGTCTTTTGCAGCCTCTGTCGTTCCACTCATCGTAATATACGATGATAAATCCATTTCCGTTGCTGCCTGTGGTGTCAACGTTGGAATCGTCACCCCTGTTATCATGAATAACAGTGCAAATACAACTGCAAACACCCTCCTTGTCATTCGTTTTTTGCTCATTTGAACCCTCCTCTTAATGTTTTAATTGTTCTTTTTATCTTGCATGAGCTGTAACTATGCCCGCAACTTTTCAATTTCTGCCTGCGCCGCTTGTAACTCCGCCTCTGTTTTCTCTAACTCTGCGACTGCCTGCTTCGTCTTCGTGCGTTCCTCCTGAATATTCATCGGTTCCATATTTTCAAACCAGTTTCCCATTTGACTGCCTCCGATCATTTTCTATTATTTGTAAAATTTTATCATGAATTATTAACTGTATCAATTAAATTGTAATAAAAAAGAGAGAGTTATTTTCTTTCAGTGAAAACAACCATCTCTCTTGCACTTTTATTTCCATGTTGTCACCGCACTCTTATAAGTGCGTCCAATACTAATCTTATAACCATCATTTATGACAAGATAATTGGAATGTATAGAAACAACATAATCCATATTTACAATATAGCCAGTATGACATCGTACAAAATTATCTGGCAATCGTTTTATTAAAGAAGCTAATGATATATATGATGCATATTCACTCCCCTTTGTCACAAAACGAACCTTTCTTACATCTCTTTCAATATACATCACTTCATTTAAATTGATTAGCACCTTCTCCTTCGCACATACAATTTCTATAAACTTGCTTTTTGTAGTTAAATAATTGTTTTGTTCATTACTATTTGTTATCATTTATATGTACTCTCCCCGTAAGTCCGATATCAATATTTTATTTCGTTTGTTATACAAAATCCATGCACCTTGTATAAACAACCTATAACCTTGCATAAACAACCAATTGTATTACAAAGGGAGAATATTTCATATTTAATTATCAAATTAAAAAAGACCACTATTTTTCAAGTGGTCTCACCGCATACTTTCTCATCGTTACGACCGCAGCCAGACATACCAGCATCAACAGTAACTCAAATTTAACCCGAATAAACAGCTGGTCAAGCTTCGCCTGTGCCTGATAGATCTCCAGTGCGTTATCGTTCGAGAAAGACAGATTCCCGGCAAGTGTCAGTACCTTCTGACTTTGATCCTGTCTGGCGATCTGGATTCGCAGATTCCCGGAGGTTTTAAGTGTAACCGGATCACCAACCGCACAGATAAACGGCGAACCTCCACCGATATCCACCTGTACAATCCGCGCGGTACGGCTATCTCCTGCCTGTGATGCATCACTACCATTGCCCGTTGGCTGGTTTGCAATCTGACTTTGCTCCACCGAAGAAGTATACGTCACGGTAAGCTCCTCTGCCTGAATCGGCGTGATATCCTGCGACAGGCTCTGGATGATCTGACTGTATGCGGCAGTATTGGCATAATAGGTCATCATCGAGCCCTCCTGCGTGATGCCGTAGACCTCCTGCATATATGCCTCACTCAAAAGCTCCGCCTCAAAGGATGTTGTATTCGCCTGATATGTCACCGTGACAGAATCACTCACATCATAGCTTACGGCTGTGACGCCCTCGATCTCGCGCACCCGCTGTACTTTACTATCTGTGAGTACCAGATCATTTCCAATCAGCTTGAATTCCTCTTTCGTCCGGGTAATCTGTGCATAGCGTAAGCCGTCCCGGATCAGGAATCCACAGCATACTGCGATTGCGATTACATATAAAATTATAATCTTGACTGCATCCTGCTGTCTGCGCAGACGCAGAAACTCTCGTATCTTCATAATCTGTCTAATCGCTCCACACTGATTTTTCCGGAATATTTATTCCTCATCTTCCTCATCCTGCTTCTTCAGGTGTATCTTCCGTACGATGATCACACCTGCGGCAACTGCGATACAGCCGAGAATAACCGCCATGATCACCCACCACTGGTTTGTATTATCTGGTGTCGTCTGTTGCTGCTGATCTGAAAACGGGGATTTGATCGTCGTGGTAAACGTTGCTTCCTCCGTATATTCCTTGCCGCTTTCATCCTCGTAATAATAAGTGATCGTGCCTTCGGTATTTCCATACATCTTGCTTCCGGACAGGGAACTGACAGATACCTGTGTGCTTCCGGTTGCCGCCGTTCCCGCCTCCATATCGCCGATGAAGATCGTTCCCTGTGGCTTCAATCCATCTGCCACAATTTCGGCACGCACATTGTACATCTTGCTTCTGCCCAGATTCATCGCCTGCACTTTTGCTTCCACGACATCTGCTACCACAACTTCACTTGGAAAACTGAGTTCATCAAACTGCATCTCGGAGGACTGCTGCACCGTGATCTTCGCCTTGCCGGAGGTGGAATATGTATTTCCATCGCCGTCCGCATAGTCCATGGCGAGATCTAAGTCATATTGTCCGGCAGCAGTCTTCGCATTGACGCGGTAAGAAAAGCTGATCGTTGTCTCCTCCTGTGGAGCGATCTTTTCGATATAGACGCTGTCAGACTGGCTGAGCAAAGTAAAGCTCTCGGTATCGGCAGTCACAGCGACTGTCATGTTCTTCACCATATTTTCCTTACTTGTGTTAAGCAATGTGATCTCCGCTGTGATCTCATCACCGGATAAGATCTCGTCTTTGGAGAATTTATATGATTTTACCATGACCTTTGGTGCAAAAGTCGGAAGGTCTTCGGCGACTGGCTCTACCACGGCTTCTGTCGTCGCATCCGGATCAATGCCATCATTGATTGTCACATACGTGGTAAATTCCTGCTCCACGGCATTGCCCTTTGTATCCTTCGCTGTGACCTTCAGGATCACCGGATAGGAACCATTTGTACGCTTCTTCTTTAATTCCACAGTAAAATCCGCCACGTAGGCAGAAACCTGTTTTGTATTTGCATTTACCTTCACAGTCTGCAGCTTGATATCCTTCTCGTAGTTCTTAAATACAAACGGTGCTGTCTGTGCATCGCCTAGATCAAGCGCCGCCCGTAATGTGTTCCCCCGAAGTTCCCCTTCACTGAGTATTGGAAATACAATGCGGACCGAGCCGTTGGCATTGGTTGGCACATAGCCCTGTGCATACGGCTTCTCCATGCCATCGTACTGGTTCTCATTGTCGATGTTCAATGTCACTGTCTCGCTCTGTGTATCCTTGTCATCCTTTGTGTTTGTGTCTGCCTGTGTGGTTGCAGGCTCCTGTGTCGTCGGCTGGGCGGGATCCGCCTGCACTGCGGTATAAGATACCGTCTGCATGGCATACATATGGATATCCGTCTGATCGGATGCTGCAAGCACGCTCCCTGCCGGAGATAGACCCATACACATCGTTGCCGCGATTGTCATCGCAAGTATTTTCGTTGCTATATGCTTTCGTTTCATTTCCAGTCCTCCATTTCATGTACATAATCACACAGCATCTCGATATCCTGTGCATTATGGCTTGCCAGCATGATTGCCTTGCCGCTTTCTTTTAAGGATAACAAGAGCTGCCGCATCTCTGCGACACCCGCTTTGTCAAGTCCGTTAAATGGCTCATCCAAGATCAGCACGTCCGGGTTCTCCATGATTGCCTGTGCGATACCAAGTCTCTGCCGCATACCGAGCGAATATTTCGAAACCGGCTTTTTCATCTTTGGATTTAAGCCCACGCGCTGCAATGTCTCGATGATCTCGTTTTTTCCGATCCTGCCTTTCAGATCTGCTAAAATCTTCAGGTTTTTATATCCACTTAACCCCGGCAGGAATCCCGGTGTCTCGATGATCACACCAAGCTTGTCCGGGAAATCACATTCCTTCCCGACACGGCTGCCCCCGACATGGATCTGCCCCTTGTCCGGATGCATAAACCCGCAGATGCATTTCATCAGCACAGTTTTTCCGCTTCCGTTATTACCAACCACGCCGTAGATTTTCCCCGGCGGAATCTCCAGATTCACATCCACCAGCACATGCTCTTTGCCGAAGGATTTGTAGACATGTTCCACGACGATTCCCTGTTTGCATTCGTTCGATTTTCCATTATTGTTTTCATTTCTGGTTTCTTCCATCTATCTATGAACCTCGTTTTCATATTTTGATTCTTGCTTGTTCATTCGTTTTATTTACATAATATATTTATCGTAACTGTGTTCCTGTGAACTGGAACGTATACCTGCGGATCCGGAGCAGACACATTATAAATATCAAAAGTGCCACCCCTGCAAAAAATACATACGATACCCATAATTTCGGCAGATTGTCATAGCCAAAGCTATGCATGTAATACGTGGCATGGTTGAGCGGTGATATCCAGCCGAATATGATATTTGCATACCGCGACTGCACCGCCGGGATATGCAGGATATCTGACAGCGTATCCGGTGTCAGCAGAAAACCGAACCCCGAATAGATGATACCTGCGATCATACCGCCGTTGTCCTTCACCATATTGAAAAATAATATGATTCCCGCCATCACGATCGAATACCCAAGCATCAGTCCAAAAATATGGAACATCACCTGATATGGGAAATTTAACTCCATCACCTTCACGAACGATGGCACATTCAGTTCATAACCGATGTTCGAATACCCAAGCACCGCCGCTGTATCGCTCCACATATTTGCTACAAATGCCTGACTGCTCGCCAAGATACAGGTGGAAAGCAGGATAAAGCAAAGAAACAAAAACGTCGCGAGGATTAGATACAGGATCTGTCCAAGCACCCACATCTTCCGGTCTATCCGCACCAGAAAAAGGGGGACATCATTTCCAAGGTTCGGCATATCCGCAAATAATAAAAGCAGGAGCAACGAGATGATCAGCACTGACTGTGCATCGCCGAATGTCCAGATGAACGGCTCCGCCATCTGCAGGATCGTGTCATGCTCCTTCGCGAATACAAGCACCTTGTCGGAAAGCAGGAAGCTTACGATAAATGCAAGGCAGAACGCGAGTATGATCTGCGGATTCTTCTTCCATCTTCTGAAATTTGCAAACGCGGTAAGTAGAATCTGTCTTAGCTTATACACGTTCGATGCACCTCCTTACCGTATTGTAATAGATCAAAAACAGTAGAATGGACAGACTGCTAAGCAAAATCACAATGCCCTGCTCGTCGAAGAGCCAGTTATGCTGAAACTGTATCCACTCGTACGGATACAGACAGTAGATATCCTCGAAATACCGGTCATGCAGGATCACCAATATGTAATAGATGACAAAGCTTCCGCCATACGCGATATACCGGCTGTTCGAGATTGCCGCAAGTGTCGCGGAAAGCAGAGCCCACACCATCGCCGAAAAGAAAATAAGCATCGGATTTAATGCAGCGGCGTTCTTTACAAAGCGCAGATATAACAGGCACGGAAGCATCTCTACCAATCCGCCTGCAATTCCACATGCGAGGAACTTACCACAGATATAAGACGTTCTTTCGCACCTTGGCAGATACGCCTTGATATACCCGCTCTGATAATCGGCAAGCCATGCAGTTGCATACGGAAATGTGGATATGACAGGAACGGTCACCCGGAACAACTCCGAGTCACCGCCCACCTTCCACAGGATCAGTAGTTCCAGTATAAATCCTGCCAGAAATCCTTTTGAAATTATTGCTCGTTTCATGTCTGTCTCAAAACTGTTCATTTAATACCCCAGATTTCGGTCGATCACCGAGCCATCAATCGCATTGATGGACATGAGAATCGCTCCTTGAACCTCATTTCCATACTGATCTGTCTTAGTTCCGATAAAATCCCAGACAGGCACCAAAAGTCCGGTGTCGAAACTGTCCTTCTCACTGATTCTTGTATAGCGAAGCTTCACAGAATCAATATCAATCGTTACATCTCCGTAACTTGCATCTTCCTCATTTACCGCATTCATAGTCACTACCATCTGCTCGAAGATATCCTTGATCTCATCAAAATTTTTCAGTGTTGATTTCTCTACAACAGTGTCGGTAACCTCCAGAGGAACAAGGTAATCGAATCCAACGATTCCATCATCATCTACGAAGATTGCGACATCTTCGGTCGACCATAATTTTTTGTTATAAGTATCTCCCTGCCATTCATCTACAATCTTGCTTCCACCATCATTATTTACAAAGACACCATCGATACAGCGCTGATACCGGAACGCATAGACCGTCCGATATGGAGCTCCACCAAGGCTCTGACGCAGAGCTTCATTTTTGTTATACTCTGTCACTTCCGTGACAAGTCCACCACTGTAGTATGTAAAATCATTCATCCCTAAAGACTGCAGCAGATCTTCTGCTTTCTGTCTGGCATCCGCTTCGGAAATCGTTGTCACATCTTTCGTATTCTCAATGAAATCCTCTTTTGTCATACCGCTTTCTTCGCTGATTTTGTCAATCGGCATATCCTCATCTGCCGGCCATACCCAGCGTGCTTCCTCCATTGCAAACTTATATTCTTCCGGTACTGCATCTGAGTAATTTCCACCACTCATAACAGAGGAACCAACATTAATATACCCAAGTTTTGAGCTTCGATAACGAATCAGATTTCCGTAGTTCTCATTGTTCTGCAGATACAGCGACTGGTAGGAACCATTGGAAGCATCGTTGATTCCGTAAAAGATGCTGGCATTTGCTCCATCAAATTCACTCTGCCATGAATAATAGTCATTGGACGGAATATTTGATACAAGCTCTGAAATACTGTGAATCTGATTATCCGATGGCCTGCCGGTATAGTTGATTGCTTCTGGTGCAGTCTCATATTTTGCCTGACATTCATCAATGTCAGCCTGACGTTCCTGTATCATAACCTCTTTGTCATCAGCCGAATATAAGTTATTGCTTTGAATTTCTGCAATGGCATCTTTCCCTGCCTGAATCTCAGACTCATAATCCGCTTTTGTCAACTGACTCATGCAGGTTCCATCATACAATGTCTGATTTCCAAACAAAGTAGTCCGTACCTGATCGAGAAACGTCTGATTAAACTGCTTCTGCTGCACACGGAAGATTGACAACTGACTTGTATCCGGGATATCCACCTGTGCATCCGCATGGACTGTCACATGCAGGCTGTCATCCTTGATATCTGTCTGATAGGTATCATAATCTTTGGCAACCTCTGCAACCTCGGTTGTTGACGCCTGTGTATCCTGCGCCTGCTCAATCATATTATCCATATCCTTATTCGATACAATTTCCTTCTCCGGACTCTTCTGGCACCCCGCAAATAACGATGCTGTCAGGGTAGCTGCAAGGAAGATTCCTGCAATGCGTTTATATTTTCTCATGATTGTTATTCCTTTCTTCTCTGCTTACTATTAGTTTTAGTGTGTTTCAATGATTTTTATCTGGCTTTTTAAACATGATAAATATGTTTTCTCTTTATGTTGATGTTATGTTAACACTTCATACCACATCGAGTATTCATCATTATTTAAACAAATTGTAAATTCATGCTGATATGTGGGACTTGCCGGAGTGGGTTTTATCGCTTGCTTCTCTTTTCAAAAAACCACGACGTGGGTTTTTTAGCTTGTTTTTTCATCCCTACACCCAGTTTTCGCTCCGTGACTTCTCGATCAGCTTCCGGGTTGGTTTTTTCTGCTTGATTTTCTCTTCAAAAAACCACGACGTGGGTTTTCCCGCTTA
>DJEI01000091.1 GCA_002431865.1 Lachnospiraceae bacterium UBA5902 | reverse complement strand
GCATGCACATAATCTGCTGCCTCATGCATTTCTTCGATTGTGAAATTCCCAGCCTTCGCACGAAGTCCGTAATTCTTGCCGCCGATATAGACTGCATCTGCGCCATAATCAACTGCAACCTTCAATACCTCCAGGCTTCCGGCAGGTATCAACAATTCTGGTTTCTCTAACTTATCCATCTTCGATCCTCTTTCATTTGTATGCATCCTGATTTTTCAGTAATATCATACCCATACTTGCTATCCTGATATTCTATAATTCACTTTCCTCACATGATTCCCACACAACCGAGATTGCCATACCATCCCCCACTGGCAGGATAGCAGTCTCCAACCGGTCATCATGTGTAAGTACATACAGATATTCCCGCATCCGGTCATGGATCGTGCGGTTCCGCTTTTCCACCAGAAAATGGGATTCTAATACTTCCCCTTCCTGCAGGATGTTATCCGATACGATCACGCCGCCCGGTTTTAACACGCGCAGCACATCTGGCAGATAATAAATATACTGCGCCTTTGCTGCATCTACAAACGCAAACTCATAAGCATCATCCGGAAGCTCCTTCAACGTATCTGCCGCATCTCCACAGATCACCTGAATCTGTGTTTCTTTTCCAAGCCGTTTGATATTTGCTCTTGCTTCCGCAGTCCGTTCCTCACTCAATTCCAGCGTAGTGATCTGCGCATCCTCTGACAAAAATCCTGTCATGTAAATAGAAGAATAGCCGACGGCTGTTCCGATCTCCAGAACATGCTTCGGCTTTTTCAATAGTAACTGTGTCTTTAATAATTCTCTTGCTTCCGGCCGGATCACCGGAACACCACGTTTTACAGCATCCCGATATAATTCTCCCAACGCTCCGGCATCCCCTTTTGCCATCGAACGGACAAAAGATGTAATTCTCGCAAACTCATTCATACTTATTCGTTATCCTCATCACTGCCTGTATCAATATTACAGATGATCTGCAAGATCTCATCGTAGGTCATGCTTGCTGACAAATGGTATTTTCCACTTGTAATCTTGTTTCCATAGCCTTTCACCTTTACCTTGGCGTAAAAGACATACTTATCTTCGATAATCTCCGCATCCTGCAAAGCATTTCCGATCTCCATGATTGAAGAATCCGCCGGAATATCGACCACGATATACTGCTGGCTTCCCGGATGGTATGCAACATTTCCGAACACACCATAAGCAAAATTAAAGGAATATGTAAACAGCTTTACAATCAAAAATACAATCAGTACATTGACAAATAAGCTGAACATGAATCCAGAAGAATTCTTCAGGCTCTTTCGAAGATTCTCCTCTTTTTTACGCACATTTTTCCTGCCCGTTTTTTTCTTTGCTGTTCCATTTGTTGTTTTTTTGACATTTTCACTCATTGATGTAATCAAACTCCAATCCTTCTGCTATGGAATCAAACACCTGTTGCAGCAGTTTGCAGATCTGCTGTTCCGCCTGCAAAAAGTCACTCACCACAGAGTTGTGCAGCAGCTCGTCGTATTCCTTTGTCAGTTCTATCATCTCATCGTAAGGGTTTGCACCCTGCCGATTCTGAAGCTCGTAATTCTTGGCACGGAATTCCTGCAGATGTCTGCTCAATTCCTCATTCTCAAGAAGCGCCTGCTTTGTCCGCAGATAAATACGGTACTCCTCAGATGCCCGGATATGTTCATTTAATTGTTTGCTCTCGTTTATAACCTGTCTCATATTAAACCTCTGTGATAATCGGCAGAATCATCGGGCTTCGTTTCATCTTCTTCCATAGGAAATCACTCAACGCATCTCGAATTGTATTCTTCAGCTTGCCCCAATCTGTAATTCCCCGGTCTAAGCAGTTATCCAGCGCTTCCTGCACAACCTCACGGCATTCATCCATCAGGTTCTCTGCCTCACGCACATAAACAAATCCACGTGACACAATATCCGGTCCCGCAACCTGCTGGCTGCTTCCTGCCTCCAGTGTCACGACAACGATCAGAAGGCCATTCTCCGAAAGCTGCTGACGGTCACGCAATACAATGTTTCCAACATCGCCAACACCAAGTCCATCGACCAGGATTCCCTGTGCCTGTACTTTTTCGGTTACATCAAAGACAGCTTCTCCTATCGACAGTACATCGCCGGCTGATAAAATCTTGACATTTTCCTTTGGAATTCCCATCTCTACTGCAAGCTCTGCATGGCGCTTCAGATGACGGTATTCGCCGTGTACCGGAATCGCATATTTCGGTTTTGTGAGTGCATACATCAGCTTTATCTCCTCCTGACAGGCATGTCCGGAAACATGGGTATCCTGGAAGATTACATGAGCGCCCTTCATCTCAAGCTCGTTGATCACCTTGAAGATTGCCTTCTCATTTCCCGGAATCGGGCTGGATGAGAAGATAACCACATCTCCCGGTTTAATTGTGATCTGCTTGTGAATGCTGGCTGCAATTCTTGAAAGCGCTGCCATATTCTCGCCCTGGCTTCCGGTTGTGATCAGCACCACCTGCTCATCCGGGTAATTCTTGATCTGATCAATCTCAATCAACGTATTGTCTGGTATATCAATATAGCCAAGCTCCGAAGCCGTCTGAATGACATTTACCATGCTTCGTCCCTCGACAACAACTTTTCTTCCATACTTATACGCAGAATTGATGATCTGCTGTACACGGTCGACATTTGATGCAAATGTCGCAATGATAATTCGATGATCCTTGTTATCATCAAACAAATGATCAAATACTTTTCCGATCGTTTTCTCGGATGGAGTATATCCCGGGCGTTCCACATTTGTAGAATCTGCCATCAGCGCAAGCACGCCCTTCTTTCCAAGTTCACCAAATCGTGGCAGGTCAATCGCCTCGCCAAAGACCGGTGTATAATCAACCTTAAAATCTCCGGTATGCACGATGATACCGGCTGGTGTATAGATTGCAAGCGCAGCCGCATCCGCAATCGAATGTGTCGTACGGATGAACTCGATACGGAACGCACCAAGTGTAATCATCTGTCCGTGTGTTACGATCTTTCTTCTGACATTGTTAATATTTCCATGTTCGCGAAGCTTATGCTCGATCAGTCCCATCGTCAGCTTGGTTGCGTAGATTGGCATATTCACTTCATTTTCTATATACGGAATCGCACCGATATGATCCTCATGTCCGTGCGTGATCACAAGTCCCTTTACCTTGTCCGCATTTTCCTTTAAGTATGTGACATCCGGGATGACAAGGTCGATACCAAGCATCTCATCCTCCGGAAATGCAAGTCCACAGTCTACGACAATAATACTGTCCTCATACTCGAACGCGGTAATGTTCATTCCAATCTGTTCTAATCCCCCAAGCGGAATGATCTTCACCGACTTATTATTCTGTTTCATTCTAAACTAAACCTCCAAATCAATGTCTTCCAACAGCTCATCAAAGATCTTGATCACTGCTTTCAATTCGTTCTCGTCTTCTACTTCTGCGTAAGAAACGACATCTCCTTCGCTGTCCGGTTCCTCTTTCAGTACAAAGAAACTGCCATCCTCACTTTCTTCGTCATCTGTCACCAGAATGTAGTTCACTCCAAAAAGCGTTGTCTGCTCTAATACATACAACTCGATATCCCCATCTTCTGTTTCAAATGTAATCTTCTCACTCATCTCTTTTATGCGCCTCTCGATCCAGATAACTCTGCAATATGATAGCTGCCGCCATCTTGTCAATGTGTTCTTTTCTTCCGCTCACGCACACACCCGTCTCTTCCAAAATCCGGTTTGCTTCCACTGTCGTGAGACGTTCATCCTCAAATATTATTGGCAATCCGGTTCTGCGTTCCAGATTCTCCGCAAATTCT
>DJEI01000079.1:2507-3064 GCA_002431865.1 Lachnospiraceae bacterium UBA5902 | reverse complement strand
CGCACATTATCAAACATCAGATTCAGATAAAATCCGAGAAAACTTGCAAGCGGCGCACAGCTTCTGATCCCGACGATATAAATATTTTTCGCCTCAAGAATTGTCGAGACAGCCACCTCAAACGCACTGTGGTCAATTTTTTCCAGTGTCGTTTTGATCTTGTCCGCATCTGCCGATAAAACGGTCTCTAAAATTTTTGACTGGCTGATTCTTCCGTAGGTTACCTCCATGCGCTGTACGGAGTTTAATTTATTGCGCACCAGTTCTTCTAAGGCACGCTGAAATTCCGGATATCCTTTGTATCCAAGATACGTTGCAAAACGTACAACGGTCGACTCACTGACACCAACCGTCTCCCCCATCTTTGCGGCCGTTAAAAATACCGCTTTATCATAATTATCTGTAATGTAAGTTGCAAGCAGTTTCTGTCCCTTGCTCATCGAACTGTAACAATTATTGATCCGATTTAACAGATCATTGGTATTTGACATCATATTCTCCTTTTTATTCCATAAACGCTGTGTTATAAAACAGCACTTTTGATTGTATCACTTTAA
>DJEI01000079.1:0-2395 GCA_002431865.1 Lachnospiraceae bacterium UBA5902 | reverse complement strand
ACTATACCGGATATGCTCCGTTCTTTGTATCAGCAGTCTTTGCGTCTACGCCAGTCTGCTGTGCTTCACGGTATTTGAAGAAATCAGTAGCAACCTGTGGAAACAATGCATAAGATAATACATCCTCATCCTGCTGCTTGTACTGTTTCATCTCAGCTTCAATCTTATCAAGCTCTGGCTCAAGAAGATCTGCCGGACGACAGGTAATTGCGTTCTTTTTCTCTTCTCCGAGAACCTTGTCAACAACTTCCGGATTGAATGGTTTAACGGTCTGGCCGTACTTACCAAGAAGAATATCCTTTGTCTCCTTTGTTGCGACTTTGTAACGCTCTCCCATCAATACGTTAAATACAGCCTGTGTACCAACGATCTGGGAAGACGGAGTAACAAGCGGTGGCTCACCAAGGTCTTTACGCACACGCGGAACCTCTGCAAGCACTTCCTCGTACTTGTCCTCTTTTCCCTGCTCCTTGAGCTGGGAAATCAGGTTGGAAAGCATACCACCAGGTACCTGATAACGAAGAGTATTGATGTTTACGCCAAGTACCTTCGGATTCATCAGACCACTTGCAAGTGCCTCTTCACGTAACGGACGGAAGTAATCTGCGATCTCACTTAACAGATTCAGATCAAGACCGGTATCATATGGTGTGTTCTTGAAAGCCTCTACCATAACTTCTGTTGCAGGCTGGCTGGTTCCAAGAGCAAATGGAGACATTGCAGTATCAATGATATCTACACCGGCCTCTACTGCCTTCATGTATGTCATGGAAGCAACACCGGAAGTATAATGGGTATGAAGTTCTACCGGAAGAGAGGTAGAATCCTTCAGTGCCTGTACAAGCTCTGTAGCCTTAGCAGGAACTAAAAGACCTGCCATATCCTTGATACAGAGAGAATCAGCACCCATATCCTCTACACGCTTTGCCATCTCCATCCAGTAATCCAGAGTATAAGCATCTCCAAGTGTATAAGAGAGAGCTACCTGTGCATGACCCTTTTCCTTGTTACATGCAGTAACTGCTGTCTGCAGGTTACGGATATCATTTAAGCAGTCAAAAATACGGATGATATCAATTCCGTTTGCAATAGACTTCTGTACAAAATACTCTACCACATCATCTGCATATGGACGATATCCTAAGATATTCTGTCCACGGAACAGCATCTGCAGTTTTGTATTTTTAAATCCATCTCTTAATTTACGAAGACGATCCCATGGATCCTCTTTTAAGAATCTCAGGCAGGCATCAAATGTCGCACCACCCCAGCACTCTACAGCATTGAATCCAACCTTATCCATTTTTGGGATAATTGGAAGCATCTGCTCTGTTGTCATACGTGTAGCAATCAGTGACTGATGAGCATCACGCAAAACAGTTTCTGTTATTTTTAATGGTTTTTTTACCACTTCTGACATGACTTTTCCTCCTTATTAAATTCCAAATATAGCCATGAAACATCCCGCAGCTACTGCAGTACCGATAACACCGGCAACGTTTGGTCCCATTGCATGCATGAGCAGGAAGTTTGTAGGATCCTCCTCTGCACCAACCTTCTGGGATACACGGGCTGCCATAGGCACGGCAGATACACCGGCAGAACCAATCAGAGGGTTAATCTTGCCCTTGGTAATCCAGCATAATAACTTACCAAATAAAACTCCGGCAGCAGTACCAACCATAAATGCAACAAGACCTAATACAACGATCTTTAAGGTGCTTGCATTTAAGAAAGCTTCTGCACTGGTAGTTGCACCAACGGAGGTACCCAGTAAAATAACTACAATGTACATAAGTGCGTTACTTGCAGTCTCCTGTAACTGACGGACAACGCCAGATTCACGGAAGAGGTTTCCAAGCATCAGCATACCAACAAGTGGTGCTGTGGTAGGAAGCAGTACGCAGACAACAACGGTAACAACGATTGGGAAGAGAATCTTCTCCAGCTTGCTGACCGGACGAAGGTTCTGCATCTTGATCGCACGTTCCTTCTTTGTTGTAAATAACTTCATGATAGGTGGCTGAATGATCGGCACAAGTGCCATATAAGAATATGCAGCCACGGCAATCGGTCCCATCAGACCAGTCTGTCCTAACTTACCAGCCAGGAAAATGGAAGTAGGTCCATCCGCTCCACCGATGATAGATACGGCAGCGGCAGCCTTGTCATTAAATCCTAACAGAATTGCAAGGAAATATGCGCTGAAAATACCAAACTGTGCAGCAGCTCCCATAAGGAAACTGATCGGGTTTGCGATCAACGGACCAAAGTCTGTCATTGCACCTACACCCATAAAGATCAGAGATGGTAAAATAGACCACTCATCCAATGTATAAAAGTAATAAAGTAAACCGCCCACACCGTTGCTTGTCTGTTCCGGGCTTGCGATGAT
>DJEI01000086.1:22290-23064 GCA_002431865.1 Lachnospiraceae bacterium UBA5902 | reverse complement strand
TTCAATCTTCTTAAATACGTCATCTCCGGTAAATAAAAAGGCTGCCAGTACATTTCGAATCTTTGTGTTCGTCAGATCTGGATATGCATCGCTGATTTCTTCGAAGATCGTCTTGTGCAGGGAGAGTACCTGATGCTCCTGATCGTAATATCCAATATGGACACGTGAACCAAGGACAATCGTTCCGGCATCCTTTGGCACAAGATGATTAACCATCTTTAAGATAGTGGTTTTTCCTGTTCCGTTTCCGCCGATCAGGGCGACCTTTTCGCCACGCTTGATATCGAAATCGAGATCCTTGAAGAGACAGTTTGAGCCGAAGGATTTCGCCAGATGCGTGACGGTTAAGACATCATTTCCACTTTCAACGGATGGCTCTAAGGTAAGCCGCATCTCGGATGCAACCTCAGCCGGCTTGTCTAACACTTCAATCTTATCGAGCATCTTCTCGCGGCTTTCCGCACGTTTGATAGATTTTTCCCGGTTAAACTGTTTGAGCTTCGTGATGACGGCTTCCTGATGCTTGATTTCCTGCTGCTGGTTTAAGTAGGCTTTCATCATATTGGCACGGATCTCTGCACGTCTGGATGCAAAGTAGGTGTAGTTTCCGTGGTAGACGGTTGCCTTTTTGTTGTCGATTTCTACGATCTGTGTTGCAATCCGATCAATGAAATAGCGGTCATGGCTGACAACGATCACACTGCCAGGATAAGAGGACAGGAAAGACTCGAGCCATGAGATACTTGGCATGTCCAGATGGTTTGTCGGCTCATC
>DJEI01000086.1:0-22242 GCA_002431865.1 Lachnospiraceae bacterium UBA5902 | reverse complement strand
TGGTTTGTCGGCTCATCGAGGATGATAATGTCCGGGCGTGTCAGAAGCAGACGTCCCAGTGCGATTCGCATCTTCTGTCCACCGGATAATGTATTGATATGGCGGTCATAGTCCTCCGGTCCAAATCCAAGTCCTTTTAAAACGCCTGTAATCTCACTCTCATAAGAATACCCATTGTCGCGGTCGTATTTGCTGCTCAGGCGGTTGTAGGTCTCTAAGATCTTCTCTAATTCTTCGCCCTCGACATGCTTCATATCTTGTTCCAAGCGGCGGATATTCGCCTCTAAATCAAGGATGTACTGCTTGGCTGCAAGCATCTCACCATAGATCGTGTTGTCAAAGGAGATATCCTGATGCTGGGACAGGTAACCAATCGTGGTATCCTTGGCGATCACGACCTGTCCGCTGTCGGCGGATTCTTCGCCCATGATGATCTTGAGGAGCGTCGTCTTTCCGGAACCGTTGATACCAACAATGGCGATCTTTTCTTTCTCGTTGACATGGAAGTTGATATCCTTCAAAACTTCCTTTGTGCCGAATGCTTTTGATATATTCTGGCATGCTAACAGCATGATAAATTCCTCCTGCGTGTTTCAAACAAATTCTACCAGAGCATTTTATCAAAAAGCGGGAGGACTTTCAATCATACATTGAAATAAGAACGAAAAAATGGTATACTAAAACATAATTATGCGAACAAATGTTTTGAGAATTTCCATGAAAAAGGAAGTGAAGGTTTTGTTATTTGGAAAAACGAGTCAGGCGAAAAAAGAGATAGAAGCACTGTTTCATGAAGTGCAGATCAATCTGGAGAACAACTACAAGGATCTGGCGATTTCTGCGCGGAAGCAGGCGGAGGTAAAGCTGGCTGAATATCAGGCAGCCGGGGAGTTAAAGGAAAAAGAATATAAGAAATTAAAAGAGCAGCTCGACGAATACACAAAACGAATGGAAGGATATCATCATTGATATGCAGCAGGGAATCGGTAGAAAAATAGTGGTTGCAATCGGTATGCTTGTAGTTGCAGGACTTTTGATCGTACTGTACCAGTGGGGGAATGCACGGGAGGATACATCAAAGGACAGGCCGATTGCCGATGGACAGACGATGTACAGCTTCGCGATGGGAACATCGGTGTCGGTCAGTCTGTATGGGACACAGGATACGGAGTATGCGAAGATTGAACAGGCAATCAAAGACTTAGATGAGCAGGAGATATCATGGCGGCAGGAGGGCAGTGCCTTATATAAGCTGAACCACACATACACGGCGGGAGAAGCAGCAGAGGTTTCGGATACCTTGTATCTGGCGCTGACGCAGGCGTATAGCATATGCCGGGACAGCGAGGGCGCGTTGGACATCACGATTCGCCCACTTGCGAATCTCTGGAATATCGAGTCGGCGACGGAGGAAGATTTTCGTGTCCCGACAGATACAGAAATCAAAGAAGCGCTCGCAAAGACCGGCTATGAGGCAGTGACAATCGGTGAATCGAAGAACGTAACGATTGGTAATCCGGATATGGTGCTTGATCTTGGCGCGGTCGGCAAGGGATTTGCGCTGGATATTGCAGAACAGATATTAAAAGAAGATGCAGTAAGCGGCGGAACGATCAGTGTCGGCGGAAGCGTGCTTGTGTATGGAGCAAAAAAGGACGGCAGTGCATTCCGGGTAGGCATCCGTGATCCGCAGGGTGACACCGAGGATATGATTGGCTATCTGGAATTTGCTTCAGACAGCAACACCTGTGTATCGACCTCGGGCGATTATGAAAAGTTTGTTGAGAAGGATGGTACGAGGTATCATCATATTTTAGACCGTACAACCGGATATCCGGCGGAGTCAGGACTTGCTTCGGTGACGGTCGTATGCCAAAATGGCTTGTACAGCGATGCATTGTCGACGGCATGCTATGTGCTTGGCTATGAGAAGTCTTTGCCATTGTTGCAGAAGTACAAGGCAGAGGCAGTATTTATTGACAAAGAAAATCAGGTGACTGTGACGGATGGACTGAAAGAACAGTATCATGTGGCACAGGCTGCACAGAAATAAAATAGAAGGCGAAAAGAGATGTTAAAAATGAAGTGGCTGGAACATTTAAAGACGATTACCGCACATAAGATCATGGTGATGCGGCATTGCTTTGCGGTTGGATTGTATAAGCAGGGACTGTTGCACGACCTGTCCAAATATTCGTGGACGGAGTTCTCGATGGGCGCGAAATACTATCAGGGAAACCGTAGTCCGAACGATGCGGAACGCGAGGATAAGGGATATACTTCCTCGTGGCTGCATCACAAGGGAAGAAACAAGCATCACCTGGAGTACTGGGTGGATTACAATGTTGACAGAAACGATACGGAGCATTTGCTGGTTGGCTGCAAGATGCCAAAGGAATATGTGATAGAGATGTTCTGTGACCGTGTGGCAGCCTGCAAGATCTACAACAAGGAAAATTATTATGAGAAGCAGCCACTCGATTATTATATGAATGGCAGATCGAGACGTCTGCTGCATCCGGATTCCGCGAAGCTTCTGGAGAAGTATCTGAATATGCTTGCGAGAAAAGGCGAGGCTTATACTTTCCGCTATATTCATAATTACGAGGTGATTCCGCTGCGTCGGAAGAAGCTTGCGAAGTATCTGCCATTTTTGAAATATTTTTTTCCATATGGAGAAGATTACTAGGAGATAAGATGAAATTTACACATTTACATGTGCATACGCAGTACAGTCTGTTGGATGGCTCCGCGAAGATCAAGGAGCTGGTTCCACGTGCAAAAGAGCTTGGCATGGATGCACTTGCGATCACAGACCATGGTGCGATGTACGGCGTGATTGAATTTTATAAGACATGTAAGGCAAATGGAATCAAGCCGATCATCGGCTGTGAAGTGTATGTGGCACCGGGTTCCCGGTTTGACCGCGAGGTGGTAAAGGGAGAAAACCGCTATTACCATCTCGTTCTGCTTGCAAAAAACAACGAGGGATATCATAACCTCTGTAAGATCGTGACGCGTGGCTACACGGAGGGATATTATTATAAACCGCGTGTGGATATGGAGGTGCTGGAGAAATACCATGAGGGTATCATTGCGCTTTCGGCATGTCTTGCCGGAGAGGTTGCAACTGATCTGCGACAGGAGCAGTATGAGAAAGCAAAGGAAGCAGCACTGCGCCATCTGAAGATCTTTGGCGAGGGCAACTATTATCTGGAGATGCAGGATCACGGCATCCCGGATCAGCGTACGGTCAATATGGGCGTGATGCGGTTGTCCAAAGAAACCGGTATTCCGATGGTTGTTACGAACGATTCCCATTATATCAACAAAGAGGACTGGGAGGCGCATGATATCCTGCTCTGTATCCAGACAGGAAAGACGGTCAACGATGAGGATCGCATGCGCTATGAGGAAGGACAGTTCTATCTGAAATCCCCGGAGGAGATGGAAGCGCTGTTTCCATATGCAAAGGAAGCACTGGAGAATACGAACAAGATCGCAGATATGTGTAATGTCGAGATCGTGTTTGGTGAGCGGAAGCTTCCAAAATACGATGTGCCGGAGGGGTATGATTCTTTCTCGTATCTGACGATGCTCTGCGAGGAGGGTGCGAAAAAACGGTATCCGGAGGTCACAGAGGAAGTAAAGAACCGCCTGCATTATGAGCTTGACATGATTAAACAGATGGGCTTTGTCGATTATTTCCTGATCGTGTGGGATTTTGTCAATTACGCGAAAAGTCATGATATTCCGGTTGGACCGGGCAGAGGCTCTGCCGCCGGATCAATTGTATCCTATTGTCTGTATATTACGGATATCGAGCCGCTTCGGTATGATCTGCTGTTTGAACGATTCCTGAATCCGGAACGTGTATCGATGCCAGATATTGATATTGATTTCTGTGTCAACCGAAGACAGGAAGTCATTGATTACGTTGTACAGAAATACGGTAAGGAAAAGGTTGTCCAGATCGTCACCTTTGGTACGATGGCGGCAAAGATGTGTGTGCGCGACGTTGGCCGTGCGATGGCACTTCCGTATAGTCTGTGTGATAAGGTTGCAAAGGCGATTCCGAATAAAATTCCGGGCGTAAAGGATGTCACTCTTCCAGTGGCTTTGAAAGTAAGCCCCGATTTGAAGGAAATGTATGAGAATGAACCGGATGTAACAAAGCTGCTCGACATGGCGATGAAGCTCGAAGGTCTGCAGCGGCATACCGGTGTGCATCCCGCGGGCGTTATTATCGGTCAGAAGCCGATCGAGGAATATGTACCGCTCGCGCGAAGTGTGGATGGCGGTATTGTCTGCCAGTATGAGAAGGACCCGGTAGAAGAGCTGGGACTTTTGAAGATGGACTTTCTGGCACTGCGGAATCTGACAGTCATCAAGGATGCGTTGGACCGGATCGAAGCGAATCATGGGGTAAAGATCAATATGTCCGAGCTGGATCTGACCGATCCGGCAGTTTATGAACTGTTATCGGAAGGAAAGACCGACGGTGTATTCCAGTTGGAGAGTGCCGGTATGAAGTCCTTCATGAAGCAGCTGAAGCCGAAGAATCTGGATGAAGTAATCGCTGGAATCTCTTTGTACCGTCCGGGACCGATGGATTTCATTCCGAAGTATCTGGCGAACCGTGAGCATCCGGAGAGCATCGTCTATGACACACCGAAGCTGGAGAAGATCTTGAAATCGACATATGGCTGTATGGTATATCAGGAGCAGGTTATGCAGATTGTCATGGAGCTTGCCGGATATTCGATGGGACGTTCCGATCTGGTGCGCCGTGCGATGGCGAAGAAAAAAGCAGACGTCATGGACAAAGAGCGGCAGTATTTTGTATATGGTAACGAGGAGTTAAACGTGCCGGGCTGTGTCAAAAACGGCATCCCGGAATCCGTTGCCAATAAAATCTTTGACGATATGGTCGATTTTGCAAACTATGCATTCAACAAGTCGCATGCGGCAGTGTATGCGGTGGTCGCATATCAGACCGCATATTTGAAGATCTATTATCCGGTTGAATACATGGCAGCGCTGATCTCGTCTGTCCGTGAAAATACGGAGAAGATGAGCAGTTATATCCAGACGTGTAAATCGCTTGGCATCAAAATCCTACCGCCGGATATCAACAAAGGAAGCGGAGATTTCCTTGTCGATGGAAATGCGATCCGGTTTGGCTTGTCGGGATTAAGAAGTATTGGAGACGGTGTGACAGAGGTCGTGCATCAGGAGGTTGTTGCGAACGGTTCATTTACAAGCCTGGAGGATTTCTGTACGAGACTTTCAGGAAAGGAAGCAAACAAGCGGACGATTGAGAGCTTTATTTTGGCAGGCGCGTTTGACAGCTTTGGTTATAACCGTCATCAGATGATGATGGTCTATCCGGCTGTTTTAGAGCAGACGGCGAAAGAAAAGAAAAATGCCATGAGTGGACAGATGTCGCTGATGGATTTCCTTGGTGAGGAAGAAAAGACGGAATTTCAGGTGCGCTATCCGGATGTGGAGGAATACCCGAAGGATGACCTGCTTGCCAAGGAAAAGGAGATTCTGGGTATCTATGTCAGTGGACATCCACTGGAGGATGATCTGGATATTATAGAAGAGTATACAACCGCGAAATCAACGGCATTTCTGGCAGATACCGAGGAGGACGAAAATGCCGGGACAGAGATGGAGTTCGAGGAGCGCGAACGTGTCGTGGACAAATCCAGTTATACGATTGGTGGTCTGCTCACGGAAATTACGAAGAAGACAACACGAAACGGCGATGAGATGGCGTTCCTTACTGTGGAGGATCTGTATGGTTCGGTTGAGGTTGTCGTGTTCGCCAGAGATTACAGGCAGAATAAAGAACGGTTTGTGAAGGATGCGAAGGTGCTGATCAAAGGAAATGCATCGGTCGATGAGCGGGGCGGCAAGCTGCTTTTCTCAAAGATGACGACTTTCGACGAGATCCGGCAGGAGCGTATGGCAGCCGGTAAGGAACTGTGGCTGCGCTTCACAGAATTAGAAACTTATATGCAGCAGGAGCAGGCACTCTATGCGACGCTTCGGCAGTATCCGGGTCGGGTGGTCGTGAAGGTACTGATCAAACCGGCTGGAGAAGGACAGGAGCAAAATATCAAGCTCAAGCAGCTCCCGGATTTATACCGGGTGGATGCCAGCGGGAATTTGGTAGAAAAATTGAAGCAGATCTATGGAGAGTCAAATGTCATTCTCTTAGATAAGAAAGGAAACGGAAAGCAATCGTGATAACGTCAGCATCAAACGACAAAATCAAAGAAATAAAAAAACTGATTAAATCCGCCAGCCGGCGCAAAGAGACCGGGCTTTATATCGTGGAGGGTATCCGCATGGTGCGGGAGATTCCGGCAGATGCGGTCAAGACGCTTTATGTGGCGGAGAGTATGACGGACAAATTCGCAGATATCTGCAGCCAGATACCGGCAGAGGTGGAGATCGTCCGAGATTCGGTTTTTCAGAGTATGTCGGATACGAATACACCGCAGGGGATTCTGGCAGAGGTATACCAGACAGCAAGAACCGAGGATGATTTATTTGCAGGTGATGCGGCACCATTTCTACTGATCATTGAACGATTGCAGGACCCGGGAAATCTTGGTACAATTATACGAACCGCTGAAGGCGCCGGGGTAACCGGTATTATCCTGAGTGCAGATACGGTTGATATTTATAATCCGAAGGTAATCCGTTCGACAATGGGGTCAATTTTCCGGATGCCAATCGTCGTAGCCGGGGATCTGGCAGCGGCAACCGAGCATGTGAAAACGCGCGGAATCCGGGTTTACGGGGCACATCTGAATGGAGAGACTTTCTATGAGAAGGATTTTACCGGAGGCTGTGCATTTCTGATCGGAAACGAAGGAAATGGCTTGTCAGATGAAATCAGCGCGAAAGCAGATGATCTGATCCGGATTCCGATGTGCGGACAGGTGGAGTCGTTAAATGCAGCGATTTCAACCGCGGTGATCGCATACGAGGTATTGCGACAGCGAAGCACAGGAAAAAAATGAAAAAGTTTGGAATATTACAATATAGGCACGCATATATTGTAAATGTACAATATTAAAAATTCACAGTTTATATGGGGATATAAATGAGGCTGTGAACATTGACAAGAGGGAGGAAAAAATATGACAGAGAAGATTTTGAACAACAATCAGGTGGTAGTAGCAGGAGAAATCGTATCAGATTTCCGATTCAGCCATGAGATATTTGGAGAGGGATTCTACATGGTGGATCTGGTAGTCAGCAGATTAAGCGATGCGCATGACGTGATTCCTTTGATGGTTTCCGATCGCCTGTTTGATGTAGAAAAATCCCACATTGGGGAAAAGGTACTGGCGAAGGGACAGTTCCGGTCGTACAACAAGCACGAGGAGAACAAGAACCGTTTGATCCTGTCTGTGTTTGTCCGTGAGATCGAGGTGATCGATGCGGTGGATGACAAGGAGAACAAACCAAACCAGATATACTTAGACGGATACATATGCAAAGAGCCGATCTACCGTATGACGCCGCTTGGCAGAGAGATTGCAGATATTCTGCTCGCTGTGAACCGGGCGTACGGAAAATCGGATTATATTCCTTGTATCTGCTGGGGCAGAAATGCCAGATTTGCGGGAAAGCTCGCAGTTGGTGAGCATGTGGCAATCTGGGGACGTATCCAGAGCCGGGAATATCAGAAAAAAATAGGAAATGATGAGATAGTCAATAAGGTCGCATACGAGGTGTCAGTCAGCAAGATGGAATGTTTGGAATAATGATTGACAGACCTGTATAACGATGATATACTATCCTTGATTTTGATTGAGTAGAGGTGCGGAATTCAAGAGTACTTTGCGGGATGACTTAGAGCAGTGGATCGCATGGAAAAGGGGAAACCGCCGAAGGACGACAGATGTCTAAGCACTGAAATCCTGGTTGTGCAGTGAAGAATTGTATGACTGTCATTTGTAAGCATGCAGATGGAGCGCTACCGGAATTGAGACATTTCAAGCTGGCACTTTATCAAAGTGCCAGCTTTATTTATGATTTAGTGAAATCTAAATATATTAGGAGGAAGAGAAAGATGTCAATTTTTACAGGTTCAGCAGTTGCGATTGTTACACCATTTAAGAAGGATGGTTCGGTGGATTATGATAAGTTCCGTGATGTGATCGAGTATCAGATCGCAGGAGGAACCGATTGTATCGTTGTATGTGGAACGACAGGAGAGTCTTCCACATTATCCCATGAGGAGCATCTGGATTGTATTCGTTTCTGTGCAGAGGTTGTCGACAAGCGTATCCCGGTTGTTGCAGGAACAGGTTCAAATTGTACAGAGACAGCCATTTATCTGTCTCAGGAAGCAGAAAAGTATGGCGTGGATGGTCTGCTTGTTGTAACACCATATTATAACAAAGCAACACAGAAGGGTCTGATCGCACATTATACGGCCGTTGCAAACAGCGTGACACTTCCAATTATCATGTACAACGTACCAAGCAGAACCGGTACGAACATCCAGCCGGAGACAGCCGTATATCTGGCTAAGAATGTAAAAAATATCGTAGCGATCAAGGAGGCAACTGGCAATCTGTCACAGGTTGCACGTCTGGTAAGCCTGGCAGATGGATGCCTCGATGTATATTCTGGAAATGATGATCAGGTTATGCCGATCCTGTCCCTTGGTGGAAAGGGCGTGATTTCTGTACTTGCAAACGTAGCTCCGAAGGAGACACATGATATGGTACAGAAGTACTTAGATGGTGATGTGGTTGGTGCCAGAGAGATTCAGATCAAGGCAATTCCTCTGTGCGAGTCACTGTTCTGTGAGGTAAACCCAATCCCTGTCAAGAAGGCAGTGGAACTGATGGGACTTTGCGAAGGCAACCTTCGTATGCCACTGACAGAGCTTGAGCCAGAGCATACAGAGCAGTTAAAGAAAGCAATGACAGGATTTGGCGTGAAAATCCAGTAATACAGCTAGACAGACCGGGAGGAAAAACAAATGATTCGTGTGATTATGCATGGTTGTAACGGTAAGATGGGGCAGGTCATCACAGGACTTTGCAAGGAAGATCCGGATGTGGAGATCATTGCCGGCATTGATGTCGTAGATAATAGAGAAAACGGATATCCGGTATTTACAGATATCAACGCATGCGATGTCAAGGCAGATGTCATCATTGATTTTGCAGCAGCCGTTGCTGTTGACAATCTGCTTGACTATGCGGTAGCAAAGCAGGTTCCGGTTGTACTTTGTACGACCGGGCTTTCCCCGGAGCAGCTTAATAAGGTTTCTATCTGCTCTGAGAAGGTGGCAATCCTGAAGTCCGCAAATATGAGTCTGGGTATCAATACGCTGATGAAGCTTCTGAAGGATGCGGCAAATGTATTCGCACCAGCCGGTTATGATATTGAGATCGTAGAGAAGCATCATAACCAGAAGGTGGATGCACCGTCAGGAACGGCACTGGCACTGGCAGATGCAATCAATGACGCCAGAGGCAATGTTTATGAGTATGTCTATGATCGTTCCCAGGTAAGGAAGAAGCGTGACAAGAAGGAGCTCGGTATCTCTGCGGTACGTGGTGGAACGATCGTTGGTGAACACGAGGTGATCTTTGCAGGTGTGGACGAAGTGATTGAATTTAAGCATACAGCTTATTCGAAGTCTGTATTTGCCAAGGGCGCAGTGGAAGCGGCAAAGTTTCTGGCAGGAAAGCCGGCAGGCTTTTACGACATGGCAGATGTGATTGGATAAGCGAGGATCGGTTATGTATCAGGATGAAATTATTTTGTGCAGTGCTTCAAAGTACACGCAGAAGTATTATTTGAATGGAGATTTTGACAATCTGCCAACCGAGGTAAAAAAAGAACTTCGTATTTTATGTACGTTGTTCACAGAGGATGTCGGCGGAATCATCATGCTTGTGTTTGACAGTATGGGGAACCTGAATATTGTCACAGATGCGGCAGAGGAAGATATCCTGTACGATGAGATTGGCTGTGGCTTAAAAATCAAACAGATCAGAAAGGAAAAGAAGGAATTGTTTGAGCAGCTGGAGCTGTATTTTCAGACATTTTTCCTTAGCTAAGGGGAAGATATATGTTATTTGCAGTAGACGTTGGAAATACGAATATTACAGTAGGACTGTTTGAAGGTAAAAAGCTGATCAATACATTTCGTATCACAACCGGGACAGCACGCACCTCCGATGAGTATGGCGTGTATTTTGTGGATTGGCTGCGGGTACGGGATATACATGTTTCAGAAATTGATGCAGTTATTATCGCGTCCGTTGTACCGAAGGTTATGCACTCTCTGACGAGTGGTATCATCAAGTATCTGAACATTCAGCCGATTATTGTTGCTCCGGGCATCAAGACCGGAATCAATATTGCGATTCCGGAACCAAAGACACTGGGAGCCGACCGTCTGGTCGATGCAGTGGCTGCGTATGAGTTGTATGGCGGTCCGGTAATCGTTGTAGATTTTGGAACTGCAACGACACATGATCTGGTATTGGATGGTGGAGTGTTCCACTCGGGTGCGACATCGCCGGGAATCAGACTTGCGGCAGCAGCACTCTGGTCCGGGACTGCAAAGCTTCCGGAAATCGAGATCAAGAGACCGGATACGATCTTGGCAAAGGATACCGTCAGCAGCATGCAGGCGGGTGTATTCTATGGTTATGTCGGTCAGACAGAGTATATTATCCGCAGGATTAAGAAGGAATCTGGATTAGATAATATCAAGGTTGTGGCAACCGGAGGACTTGGAAAGCTGATCTCGGAGAATACGGATTGTATTGATTATTACGATGCAGACCTGACATTAAAGGGACTGCAGTTGATCTATGAGAAACAATAAAGGACGAAACTATGGATTTTACTGGAAAAATCGCATTGGCACCAATGGCAGGTATCTGTGACCTGCCATTTCGTCTCTTATGCAAAGAGATGGGCTGTGATATCGTATACACGGAGATGGTGAGTGCCAAGGGCATGTATTATAACAACAAAAATACGGAACCGCTGCTTATGACAAAACCGGAGGAAGCCCCGATCGGTGTGCAGATCTTTGGCAGCGAACCGGAGCTTATGGCATCACAGGCAAAAAGACTGGAGGATAAGGGATTTTCTTTTATCGATGTCAACATGGGATGTCCGGTACCAAAGATTGTCAACAATGGCGAAGGCTCGGCACTTATGAAACAGCCGGAGATGATCGGAGATATCGTTGATGCACTGGTGCATGCGGTTTCGCTTCCAGTCACGATCAAGATCCGGGCAGGCTTTGATGCAGAGCATATCAATGCGCCGGAGGTTGCACAGATCGCGGAGCAGGCAGGCGTTTCTGCGATTGCGGTGCATGGAAGGACGAGAGAACAGTATTACCACGGACAGGCGGACTGGGATGTGATCCGGCAGGTCAAAGAAGCCGTGTCTGTGCCGGTGATCGGCAACGGTGACATCACATGTGCGGAGAATGTGCTTGCAATGAGGGCACAGACTGGCTGTGACAGTGTGATGATTGGAAGAGCGGCGAAAGGAAATCCGTGGATCTTTCAGGATATCCGACATTTTCTTGAAACTGGAGAACATCTGGAGAAACCGAGTGTGGAAGCGCGGAAAGCGATGATGCTGCGCCATGCGTCTTTGATGGTGGAATACAAAGGGGAGTTCACCGGGATACATGAGATGCGTAAGCATGTGGCCTGGTACACGCAAGGCATGCCGGATTCGGCGAAGCTGCGCGCGAAGATCAATATGGTGGAAACTTACGATGCACTTGCGGCTATGGTGCAGGCGCTGTAAGCTTTTTGGAGATAGAAATCGAAGTATAAGCGGTATGATACTGCTCGTTTGTCATGGAGACAATGTAATTTCTGGCGTATGTCTTGCTGATTCCATGTGCTGCGAGTATGTCCGCCGCTTTGTTGTATGCGATGGCAGCGGAAATCTCGTCCGCGTAGGTGCCGACGATGAGATCACCGTTTACATGGATTTTTGTCTGGTATTGTACTTGCCCGGAGGCAGATTCTTTTTTCTGGACACCGGCATACTGGTTGATGATTTCGATATTGGAATAGCGGAAATCAAGTGCATCGCCATTTGCCATGCGGTAGTCTCTGCCGTAGACGGAAAATGGTCGGATCCCATAACGTGACAGGATGCTGTACTGGCTTCCGTAGTCGCTGACGAAGAGATAACCACCTTTTTTCTGAATATTCTTGGAGGCATAAAAGAAAAGGTCATCACGGTCGAATTTCAAGGTTTCCGTGGCGGACAGATAATATTCAAAATATTTTTTCCACAGATAGATGGGTGTCTTAAAATAGATCCCGTTGTCGCGGAAGTTGATGAGACATACGAATTTGTCATGGGAAAGGCAGGAGAACAGGCTGTATTCCGCCAGCGTGATCTCTGCATGATCTAAGATCAGGCGTGCTTCACTGTAGGCGCGCGAAGCAAGCTCCTCTGTAGCGAAGCTGCCAAGGCTGATATGTTTTTTCAAGTAGGTGATGGAAGCACGGTAATAGGTGCTGCCATCTTTTTTGGTTGCTGTATAAATACCGGGTAAAGCTGCCATAATCTGAGTGAGGGGAAATCCTTTCGTGATATTATGTGCCATAAAAACACAAAATCCGCACATAAAATCAGTATAGCGACTGCACGGAAAAAAGTCCAGTCTGCCGATCGAAAAAAGTCGTGAAAAAGTCGCGAAATTACTTGACCGAACGGCATTCTTGAATTATAATCATGAAAGTGTAAATGTAACCTTTTTGTAACAATTTTATCATAAATTCCGAATCGGAATTGCATGAGGAGAATAGGAACAATATGGACACAGGTAAAATCGAAACGATCGAATTGAATATGGATTCCAAAGAAAAAAAGGATAAGAAACAGAGAGAACCGGGAAAACTGAAAAGCTTCCTGCAGACATACGGAAAGTATGCAGGTGCAGGTGCTGTGGTACTTGCATTGGTCATTGTCTGTGCAGTCTCACTGGCAGACCGGATCGCAAACCGTGAGGCTGCAACAGGTGTTATGATGACCGTTGCAGATCTGACGAAGGATAAAGAACCATTTTCAGGAGAACTGTTTGCAAGTACTGCAATCAGCTACAATGATATGGTAAACGTAAACTATGAGACAGATCAGCTTGCACAGTTAGAGCGTGCAGAGCAGCAGATTGATGAGATTCTGACAGCCAGAAGACAGGATAAACGGGATCAGGCGGCGTTGGCGGCATTGACCGCTGTGCATAGCGGACCGGGTGAGATTGGCGAGTACGATCCGAATGCCGTCGTTGTGGCATCCGCAGAGACCGATACTACAACAACTACTACGACAACCGCTTCTACACCGACGTATGTACCAGCCGATGCGAACGGAAAGTATCAGTATCTGGGTGAATATCTGCTGACTGCATACTGTCCATGCCCAATCTGTTGTGGTAAGTGGAGCAACATGGAGAATCCGATCACAGCAAGTGGTGCACGTGCGACAGCCGGATGGACAATTGCTGCACCAAAGAATTTTGCGTTTGGTACAAAGATCATGATCGATGGACAGATCTATGAAGTACAGGATCGTGGTGGTGCGATCACAGGAAATCATTTCGATGTGTTCTGCAATACACATCAGGAAGCTTTGAACTTTAACATGAGAACAACCTCTGCCTATCTGGTAGTTGAATAAAAGGAGAAAAAGATGGAACTGGTTTACAGAAGTACAAGAAATGCACAGGAGACAGCGACCGCTTCTATGGCGATTTTGAAAGGACTTGCAAACGAGGGTGGCTTATTTGTACCGGATACAATTCCGGTATTTGACAAGAGCTTGGAAGAGCTTTCCAAAATGGATTACCGTGAGGTTGCATATCAGGTTATGAAGCTGATGCTGACAGACTTCACAGAAGAAGAGCTTCGTCATTGTATCAACAGTGCATATGATTCGAAATTCGATACAAAGGAGATTGCACCGCTCGTACATAAAGCGGGTGCATATTATCTGGAACTGTTCCATGGCGCAACAATCGCGTTTAAGGATATGGCACTTTCCATTCTTCCATATCTGCTGACAACTTCAGCAAAGAAGAACGACGTGAAGAATGAGATCGTAATTCTGACTGCAACTTCCGGTGATACAGGTAAGGCTGCACTTGCAGGCTTTGCAGATGTACCGGGCACGAAGATCATCGTATTCTATCCAAAGCACGGTGTAAGCCCGATTCAGGAGAAGCAGATGGTAACCCAGAAGGGGGATAATACATGTGTCATCGGTATCACAGGTAATTTCGATGACGCACAGACAGGCGTGAAGAAGATGTTCTCTGACAAGAAGCTGAACGAGTATCTGGCATCTAAGGGATATCAGTTCTCTTCTGCAAACTCCATCAACATCGGACGCCTCGTACCACAGATGGTATATTATGTATATGCATATACAAGACTCGTTGCAAATGGCGAGATTAAGGCTGGAGACAAGATTAATGTTGTTGTTCCAACCGGAAACTTCGGAAATATTTTAGCCGCTTTCTATGCAAAGCAGATGGGACTTCCAATCAACAAGTTTATCTGTGCATCGAATGAAAACAAGGTTCTGTACGATTTCTTCCGTACAGGTACATACGACAGAAAAAGAGAGTTTATCTTAACAACTTCTCCTTCTATGGATATTTTGATCTCCAGCAACCTGGAGCGTCTGATCTACCGTATCGCAGGCAATGATGCAGAGAAGAATAAGGCTTTGATGCAGGCATTAAATGGTGAGGGTGAATACACAATCACAGATGATATGAAGAAGCAGCTGGCAGATTTCTACGGAAATTATGCATCTGAGGCAGAGACGGCCGCTACGATCAAGCGTGTGTATGAGTCTGATCAGTATATTATAGATACTCATACAGCGGTAGCAGCAGCAGTATATGATAAGTATGTGAAGGAGACTGGCGATACAACTCCAACTGTGATCGCAAGTACGGCAAGTCCATACAAGTTTACGAGAAGCGTTATGAACGCGATCGACAGCGCATATGACAAGCAGACTGATTTTGAGCTTGTCGATGAGCTGAACAAGCTTTCCGGCGTGAAGATTCCACAGGCAATCGAGGATATCCGTCAGGCAGAGGTTCGCCACGACATTGTCTGCGATAAGGAAGACATGCTTGCGGAAGTAAAGAAGTTCCTGAATATCTAATAACATAGACGCGTAGCGGATACGCGCGGCAGTTCATTCGCACCATCCTGCCGTTAAACAAAACTAGGGCAAGCCATAAATGACAGAATTTATGTTGCGGGTGCTTTGTGCGCCCGCATTTTTTATTGAAAGGGGTTTTCGTATGTATACATTAAAGACAAATGCAAGCTTTGACAGTGCACATTTCCTCGCAGGCTATGAAGGAAAGTGTTCAAACATTCATGGACATCACTGGACAGTAGAAATCGAGGTAGGCAGCAACAGTCTGGAGATGGGCGGAAATAACCGTGGCATGATCGTGGATTTCTCCAAATTAAAAACAGATCTGAAGAACATCGCAGATGCACTCGACCATTGTCTGATCGTGGAGATTGGAAGCCTGAAACGCAGAACACTGGATGTGCTCGAAGAAGAGTATTTTAAGGTTGTGGAAGTGATGTTCCGTCCAACCGCGGAGAATTTCGCGAAGTTTTTCTATGATGAGATGAAGGGAAAAGGCTATCACGTTTTAAAGGCAACGGTGTACGAGACACCAAATAACTGTGCCGCATATATGGAGTAATATGGGAAAGTATAAAGTAGTAGAGAAGTTTGTCAGTATCAATGGCGAGGCGACACATGCCGGAGAGCTTGCATGCTTTATCCGGTTTGCCGGATGCAATCTTGCCTGTGGATACTGTGATACGAAATGGGCGAATGAACCACAGGTGCCGTATGAGAGTATGAGTGCAGAAGAAATCTACGCGTATATTAAATCCTGTGGTGTGAAAAATGTGACGCTGACCGGAGGGGAACCGTTGATTCAGCCGGAAATTGAATCGTTGATCGCGCTTCTGGCAGCGGATAAAGCCTTGCGTGTAGAGATCGAGACGAACGGAAGCGTGGATATTTCCGGATACAATGCACGACCGGAGAATGTCTGTATGACGCTTGATTATAAGCTTCCTGACAGTGAAATGGAGCAGTTTATGCGCACGGAGAATTATGCGTGGTTAAAACCTCAGGATGCAGTGAAATTCGTTATTTCGTCGACAGGAGATCTGGAGACGGCGAAGAAGATCATTGAGACATATGACCTGTGTGCGAGGGCAACTGTATATTTAAGCTCCGCATTTTCAGCGATCACACCAGCACAGATTGTAGAGTACATGATACAGGAAAACATGAAGGATGTCCGGTTACAGCTTCAGATGCATAAATATATCTGGGATCCGGAAAAAAAAGGAGTATAAGATGGCAATCGATAAAGAAGCAATCAAAGAACATATCCGCGGGATTTTAGCTGCACTTGGCGATGATCCTGATCGTGAGGGATTAAAGGAAACACCCGACCGGGTTGCCCGCATGTATGAGGAAGTATTTGAAGGAATGAACTACACGAACGATGAGATCGCAGAGATGTTCAACAAATCGTTCGAGCGTCCGGGCAAGGATACGAGTGACATGGTATTAGTGAAAGATATCGAGGTGTTCAGCTATTGTGAGCACCATATGGCACTGATGTATGACATGCATGTGTCGGTCGCTTATATTCCAAAGGGAAAAGTGCTTGGACTTAGCAAAATCGCGCGCATCGCAGATATGGTCGCAAAACGCTTACAGCTGCAGGAAAGAATCGGTACCGATATCGCATATATTATGAGTAAAGTAACCAGAAGTGAGGATGTGGCAGTTGTGATCGAGGGAAGCCATAGCTGTATGACAGCCAGAGGTATCCGGAATGCAAGTGCAAAGACATTTACGACAACATTTACCGGTGAGTTCGAGAAGAACGAGACATTGCAGAACAAGCTGTTGATGTTACTGAAATAAGAGCTGAAAATAGAAGATGAAAACAGAGGATAAGAAGGAGTGATTATTATGCAGCATAAGAAGAACAAAGAAGCAGCCGTTGTTGTATTTAGTGGAGGACAGGACAGCACAACGTGTCTGCTGTATGCGAAGAAACATTATAAGAAGGTGTATGCCGTATCGTTTGACTATCACCAGAGACATGTGGCAGAGCTTGACGCAGCGAAAGAAATCTGTGAGAAACTGGATGTGGAGCAGACAATCATGGATATGACACTGTTAAATCAGCTTGCACCGAATTCCCTGACGAGAGAGGATATGCAGGTAGATAGCGATGCACCGGCAGAGGGCACACCGAATACATTTGTCGATGGAAGAAATATGTTATTCCTGACATTTGCAGCCGTATTCGCAAAGCAGAAGGGTGTCACGGATATCCTGACGGGAGTTTCGCAGAGTGATTTCTCCGGCTATCCGGATTGCAGAGATGAGTTTATCAAGTCCTTAAATGTATCGCTTAATTTGGCAATGGATTATGAGTTTGACATTATCACGCCGCTTATGTGGATTGATAAGGAAGAGACATGGGAGCTTGCCGATAAGCTCGGCGGATTTGACCTGGTTCGCAATATGACATTAACATGTTATAATGGAATCAAGGGAGATGGCTGTGGCAACTGCCCTGCATGTAAGCTGCGGAAAAAAGGCTTGGATGCATATCTTGCAAGACGATAAAAAGATAATGGAGGGAAGCCATGAAACGCTTGTTATTTATTATCAATCCGAAAGCCGGACGAACGGCGATAAGAAATGATTTGTTTGAGATTATCATGGTATTTTCACAGGCTGGATACGAGGTCGTGACGTATCCGACACAGGGACCGGAGGATGCAGAGCGCAAGGTGCGTGTGGACGGTGAGGATTATGACCTGATCGTGTGTGCAGGCGGCGATGGAACGCTGGATAACACGGTCTGTGGATATTCCAAGATGGGACACAAAAAAGTACCGCTTGGTTATATCCCGGTTGGAACGACAAACGATTTCGCGCGAAGTCTTCGTATCTCAAGAAAACCCATTGAAGCGGCAAATCAGATTGTAAATGGAAAATGTACGAAGGTTGATGTCGGACAGTTCGCGGATAAGTCGTTTATCTACATTGCGGCATTCGGTATTTTCACCGATGTGTCGTACAATACAAACCAGTCTCTGAAAAAGGCAATCGGACATTCGGCATATATTATTGAAGGTATCAAAAATATTGGAAATTATAAAGGCTTTAATCTGACGGCGCAGTTTGACGAGAAGGTCATCACTGGAAAATATCTGTATGGTATGGTGACCAATACGCTTTCGGTCGGTGGATTCAAGCTGCGGGGTGCCAAGCATGTCGTGTTAGACGATGGAAAATTTGACTGTCTCTTTATCAGGATGCCATCAACACCAGCGGAGATGCAGCAGATCATCCGTGGACTTCTGCAAAATGAAGTCGAGGGTAATGAGATGTTCTTTGTATGTAAAGCGTCACGCGTCATTGTAGATGGGGAGCAGGAAATTGCATGGACACTGGATGGAGAGTTTGGCGGGAGTCTGAAGCATGTGGAGATCCAGAATCAACAGCAGGCGCTTGATATCATGCTGCCGCAGATCAACATTGAGGAGATGGCACATCAGCCAAGTGATGAGGCTGGGGTAAAAGACACTGGTGATGAAGAGTGTAACGAGGAAACAGCTTACACCGAAGATGATGTGGATCTTGAAGATCTGTACAGCCGGTATGCACTGCATTATCCAGAGGAAACTGCACAGACAGAGCCGGATAAAAAAGAGTGAGAACTGCTTTGTTATGCCAAATCTTTACAAGTAAGAGAAAAAAGAATATAATAAAAATAATACACACGTGCATAAAACGATGAAGATAAAATTTAGACAGCTAAATTGAAAGGGGAAAATAATGGGAAAGTATTTCGGAACAGACGGATTCCGCGGTGAGGCAAATGTAGACCTGACAGTGGAGCATGCGTACAAGGTCGGAAGATATCTCGGATATTATTTTGGTAAGGAGAAGCAGGGGGATGACCGGGCGCGGATCGTCATCGGAAAAGACACGAGACGTTCGAGTTATATGTTTGAGTATTCCTTGGTTGCCGGACTGACAGCGAGTGGCGCAGATGTATATCTGATGCATGTCACACCGACACCGAGTGTGTCCTATATCGTGCGTGCCGATGAGTTTGATTGTGGAATTATGATTTCTGCGAGCCACAACCCGTTTTATGATAATGGAATCAAGATCATTAACAGCCACGGTGCAAAGATGGATGCGGCTGTTGAAAAGCTGATTGAGGATTATATCGATGGACTGGTACCGGAGATTCCATTTGCAACGAAAGAAAAGATTGGACGGACGACGGATTATTCGATGGGTAGAAACCGTTATATTGGTTATCTGATGACACTTCCAACACGTGCATTCAAGAATCTGCGCGTCGGACTGGACTGTGCAAATGGTGCCTCTTCGACGGTTGCGAAGGCAGTGTTTGATGCCCTTGGAGCTAAGACATATGTCATCAATAACACACCGGATGGTACGAATATCAATACGAACTGTGGTTCCACTCATATCGAGGGACTGCAGAAGTTTGTTGTAGAGAATAATTTAGATGCAGGATTTGCTTATGATGGCGATGCAGACCGTTGTCTGGCTGTCGATGAGAAGGGAAATCTGGTGGATGGCGATGCGATCATCTACATCTGCGGAAAGTATCTGCGTGACCGTGGCAGACTGAACAATAACAAAGTCGTGACGACAGTTATGTCAAACCTTGGTCTGTACAAGGCATTAGATGCAGAGGGAATTGGCTATGAGAAGACCGCAGTCGGAGACAAATATGTCTACGAGTGTATGATGGAGAACGGTTATATCCTCGGCGGTGAACAGAGTGGACATATCATTTTCTCGAAGAATGCAAGAACCGGTGATGGTGTTCTGACATCCCTGAAGATCATGGAGGCAATGGTAGAAGAGAAGATGCCGCTTTCTGAACTGACACGCGGACTGACGATCTACCCACAGCTTCTGGTCAATGTAAAGGTTACAAGCAAGAAAGACGTTATGGAAGACGCCGATGTGCTTGCAGCTGCGAAAAAGGTGGAAGAGGCACTTGGCGATGATGGACGTATTCTGCTTCGCCAGAGTGGTACAGAGCCACTCATCCGTGTGATGGTGGAAGCCAAGACCGATGCGATCTGTAAGGAACATGTAGATGCGGTAGTCGACGTTATCCGAAGCAAAGGGTACGAAGTACAGTAAGGATATAGAATGAATAATACCAGAAAACTTGAGACTTCACTTGTATTTTTTCTCAAGGCAATTTTGAATTTGATATTGTTCTTTGTATTGTACGGAATTTATGCAAAATCGAACTGGCAGCTGTGGAATCTGTCAAGAACATCCGGTATTACGATAGCAGCGTATGTAGTAATGCATTATATGTTTTCAACAATCTATGGACATTATGACATAGGAAAACGAAAGAGTAAGCCGATCGTGCTGTCATTGTTTTTGAATCAGGTATTTACGGATGTGATCTCTGTGATCGTTCTGTCGATCATGAACACAAACCAGATGAAAAACCAGAGCTTCAAGCTGGAACAGCCATATCTGCTTTTGCCAATCATAGCAATCCAGTTTGTAACGATCCTGATTTTCGTATATGGCGGCAATCATTTGTATTTTAAGATTTACCAGCCGGAGGACTGTATTATCATTACTTCTTCCCAGCAGAGCTTAAACGAGATCGTGCGTGGTGTCTTAAAATATAAGCTGCAATACAAGATAAATAAGGTGGCGGACTATCGGGATGCGAACCTTAAGCAATACATTCTGGAGCATGATACGGTTTTTATCTATGATGTTCCGGTGCAGGATCGGACACAGATTCTGGAGTACTGTTATCAGAATATGAAGAATGTATATTTCAACCCGGATATGCATGATGTGATTGAGAAGAGTGCAAAGCATTTTATCTTAGATGACGTATCGGTATATTGTAATTATTCCAAGGGACTGACCCTGGAGCAGCGGTTTATCAAGCGGGCGATGGATATTATAATCTCTGTGATTGCGTTGATCCTTACATCACCAATCATGCTGGTCGTCATCGTCATGATCAAGCTTGATGACCATGGCAGCCTTATTTTCAAGCAGAACCGTGCGACGCGGGACGGAAAGATCTTCTCCGTGTACAAGTTCCGCACGATGCGGGAGAATGTGGAGAATTATTCAGTGGTGGAAGATGATGAGCGTGTGACACGTGTCGGAAAGTTCCTGCGGAAATACCGTCTGGACGAGATTCCACAGTTTTTCAATGTGTTGAAGGGCGATATGAGTGTCGTTGGACCAAGACCGGAGATGCTGGCAAATGTATTTAACTATACATCGGTTCTGCCGGAGTTCGAGTACCGCCTGCGTGTAAAAGCGGGTATTACCGGACATGCACAGATTGCCGGAAAATATAACACTTCACCGAAAGATAAGCTGATCTTAGATCTGACGTATATTGAAGAGTACAGCTTCTGGCTGGATATCAAGCTGTTGTTTCAGACGTTAATCGTTCTGTTCAAAAAGGACAGTACAGAAGCGTTCCACAGAGGGGAAGAACTGGTATTTGAAGAGTATGAGCCGCCGGAGCAGGTGAAAGCGCCGGAAACTTCTGTGGAAGAACAGAAATAAACAAAAAGAAAGAACTGTTCATAAAAATTTATGAACAGTTCCTTCTTTTTTATATAATGGAATCGGAATGCTTACAAATTCTGTGCGTATTCCTCAAATATGTAATCGTACATGGATGGCAGACCAACGAACTCGCAGCCATAGCGGTAACCGGCGTTGCCAATTGGTGTTACATACAGAATCTTCACGACGGATAAGATTACTTCTTCCCGGTTCTCAAATTCGATCGTTGCATTGAAATAATAATCGACCGGAAGCTTGGACAGGGACATAAATCCGATACCTGCTTTGGAGATATCAAACACCTCAATTTCGGCATCGAGATTTTCAATTTTCACACCGTCCTGCTTAAATAAATTAGAAACTTCCAACTTGAGTTTGATCGGAAGTCTGACATTCTTTCTTTTTTCCTGCATACTAACCCTCCAGCTCGGAATTTTTATTAGATTGGCACTATTATATC
Organism: Lachnospiraceae bacterium UBA5902; assembly: GCA_002431865.1. Lineage (GTDB taxonomy): Bacteria > Bacillota > Clostridia > Lachnospirales > Lachnospiraceae > Coprococcus_C. The sequence continues at coordinate 32 of DJEI01000086.1, read as the reverse complement.
AAAAAAACAAGTGAAACGCTATATAAATTCAC
>DJEI01000103.1 GCA_002431865.1 Lachnospiraceae bacterium UBA5902 | reverse complement strand
ACACATAATTGTGGATAAAAATCAACTATAGAAACAAAAAATGTTGATAACTTTGGACGAAATCATATATATTGTATTTATGAAATTGAAAATACAATATAGTGAGGTTAGAGGAGATTAAAACATAAGTATATGAATATATGATGATGATTTCATAAAAATAAGCCGGATGATTAAATCATCCGACTTACTTAACTTCCTAGTAAGTATATATCAGTTTTTATTACAAGGACGTATAATGAAATTACATCTGCTCAGGACAATCGATACCAAGTAATTCCATTGCATCCTTAATTGTTTTCTTTGTGATATATACCAGTGTAGCACGTGCGTTACGCACATTTTCTTCTTCTACATGGATACGGCATGCATTGTAGAACTTGTTGAATGCCTGTGCAACATCCACAGCAAATCTGGCAACTGCAGAAGGCTCGTAGCGCTCGGAAGCGTCTTTGACAACCTTCGGGAAGCGGTTGATCTCTTTCAACAGTTCCATTGCTTCTACATCTGTTAATACACTGTAATCAATGTCTGCCGAAGGCGTAAATCCGTCCAGTTTCTTTAAGATACTGCAGCATCTTGCATGTGTGTACTGTACATATGGACCGGTTTCACCATCGAAGTTCAAAAGCTTCTCCCATTTAAAAGAGACATCCTTGATACGCTGGTTATAAAGATCGTTGAACAATACGGCGCCGACACCAATCTTTTTCGCTGTCTCATCCTTGTCTGGAAGATCCGGATTCTTCTCATTGATGATCTCTTTGATTTTCGCAATTGCTTCGAGAAGAATATCTTCTGCATAAATAATATTTCCACTACGTGTGGAAAGCTTGGCACCTTCTAAACTGACAAGCCCATAAGGAATATGCACTAACTGATCCTTTGCCCATTCATTTCCAAGCAATTCAACAACCTTGAATACCTGCTTGAAGTGAAGCTTCTGTTCCTGACCGGTTACATACAGACATTTTACGAAGTTGTAAGTTTCTTTCCGATAGAAGATCGCTGCGATATCACGTGTTGCATAGATAGAGCTGCCATCGTTTTTAAGGATCAGACAAGGAGCCATATCATAAGCATCCAGGTTTACGATCTTTGCACCCTCGCTTTCTGTCAGCAGATTTGCATCAGTCAGTCGCTTTACAACATCGTCGGTCTTATCACGATAGAAGCTTTCACCGAGATAGGAGTCAAAATCCATGCCGAGCAGGTCATACGTACGCTTGTACTCGATCAGGCTGATATCCTTGAACCACTGCCAGATCTTTAAAGCTTCCTCATCACCATGCTCCATCTTCGCGAACCATGCACGCGCTTCGTCGTTTAACTCTGGATTTTTCTCCGCTTCTTCGTGGAACTTCACGTAGAGCTTCATTAGTTCTGCGACGCCGTCTTTCTTGACTTTCTCTTCGCTTCCCCATGCCTTGTATGCGACGATCAGCTTACCAAACTGTGTACCCCAGTCACCTAGGTGGTTGATACGAATCACCTTGTAGCCAAGCTTGGAATAGATTTTATACAGAGAGTTTCCAATAATCGTCGTACGAAGATGTCCGACATGAAAATTTTTTGCTACGTTTGGAGAAGAATAATCGATACAGATTGTCTGTCCGTTTCCTTCGGTAGAGCTTCCAAAATTATCAGCCATAGAAGCTGTTACCATTGCTTCGATAAATAATTCCTTCTTCACGAAGAAGTTTAAGTAAGCACCCTGTACCTGAATCTCCTGCAGGAAATCCACATCGCCGATTGCTTCTTTGATATCGTTGGCAATCATCTGTGGGGCTTTGTGCATCGTCTTCGCAAGACGGAAGCAAGGAAATGCAAAATCGCCAAGCTCCGGTTTTGGCGGAATCTCAATCAGATCTGCAATTTCTGTTGCGGTTAGCCCTTCGACATTTGCAGCAATCAGTTCTACTATCTTGTTTTTCATAATATATAAACTCCTTTATTGTTGTTTGCTTTTATTGTTGGATCGGAAAACTGAATTTCACTGTGGTTCCCGACATGACATCCCCGGAGATATCCAGCTTGCCACAGAGCATATACACGATTTCTTTTGCTTTGTGCAGGCTGCTGTACCAAGGGCTGTCCTCCATATAGGTGTCCTTGATGCCGACACCATCGTCCGTCAGAATGACCTCTGCCATATTTGGCGTCAGGCTTGCCTGTACGGAAATATTGGATGCATTTGCATGTAATGCAATGTTATCAAAAAATATTGCGATCAGCCGCATGAAGTTAATGTTGAACACCGGATGATAGCTGATATCAGGATCTGGCGTTTCAACAGATGCAGTGATTTTGAACTTAGCATTGTTTTGCTTGAATTCATTTAAGTAAGCTTCGAGCTGTTCCTTCAACGGTTTGTCGGAGAAAGAAAAGCTGTTCATGTTTTCCGCAATTTCATCGACCGAGTGGGACATCTGCTTTACGTTGTGCAGGATTTCCTGCAAGGTTAATTTCGCACGTCCGACATCTGTTCCAATCAGATAGTTGATCATATCCAGCTTGTTCTGCATAGCTTCCAGTCCGGTTTTGATCTGTTTGTCAAGAATCGTCTGTGTGAGAGCGCGGTCATATGCATCCAGCATCAGTATATTATAGCCATGAGAGGAGATATCCTCCTTCGCGTCATCCTGAAGAAATGTGAAGCCATAGTGATCCGTATGATCTGGATCGTCTGTCGTGTAACGAGGTTCAAAAGAGGCAAGTGCATCTTCTGCATTGTTCAATGTTTCAAGGTATTGACGTAGCTTGTTTAACTGCAGTTCCATGCCGCGCAGCTTTAATGTTAATGTCTCCTTTACGGATTGCAGATCCTTGATCTGATCCTGAATGATTTTGTTGCGCTCGGTATCGACGCCATCATTTGTGACAGGAGAGAAGACACTTTTTCTGGAGTTGGTTTTGAAAGCGTAAATATCCTTCGTCTTATCCAGTTCATCAATCTTGATGTCAATCTCAAAGATCTGTGTCTTGAGATTCTGGATATCCTCTAATTGTGACAGGAAGGATTTGTTAAAATAATCCAGCATCATCTGATTGGCAGATTTGATTTTCTTAAAATTCTCTTTTGATTCTTCCATAGTTGAAGTACCTCTTTTCGTGGTGCAGGGTTTCCCGTTACCGCCTGCGGGAACGGGAGTTTTGCTTCCGTTTCCGAGGTTCGATTACATTTGCATAGATAAAAAGTCCAAGAATACATGCAACGACGATCGCTGCGATTATATATTTCAAATAGCTTTTCTTTTCTTTGATCAGCGCCGGGCGGATGTCGCCGTTTTTATATGCTTCGGCTACGGCAACATCATCGTTTGAATTGACATAGCCGGAATAGTTGACCGGAAGTGTCAGACAGGTCGTACCTTCATAAGAGACTTCCAAAGTGCCGATGTAGCCTTCATCCAGACGGTCCGCAGATGGAACAAAGTTCATTTGCAGCTTGGTTCTGTCGGCATTGTTGGCAAATATAAATGGCTGGTTGTTATCAACGGAAAGGTGCATCGTGCCGAGGTTTTCACATCCATAATAATCATTGAGGAAGTTCTGTGCTGTTGTGGCATCTTCTGCATCAAATTCATAATCGGACAGAAGTGTGGTGTTTGAATAGTTGTTGAACACATAGTCGAACAGAGCAATGCTGTCCGTATAATTTGTTGCATTGTCCGGGGCACCCATGGTTACACAGATTAACTGCATATCATTTTTTTCAGCCCAGACTACAAGTGTGCCACCCGCATCATCAGTATAACCGGTTTTGCCACCCTGACATGCCGGGTAATAATATTCGGAATTATTGAGCATCATCCGGTTGCCCTGTGTGAGATAACGTGTCTCGTTGTTCATGTTCGTTGGTGGAATCTCATGATAGGTTTCAGATGCATACTCGCAAAAGGTTTTGCTTGTGAGCGCTTCTTTGGTGATCAGCGCCATGTCATAGGCAGATGTGTAATGATTTGGATCGTGCAATCCGTTTGCATTTGTAAAATGCGTATCTTTGCAGCCGAGACTTTGTGCTGTGTCGTTCATCAACTGCACGAAGTTCTCCAGAGAGCCGGACACCTGTTCTGCAATCGCCCAGGCTGCTTCATTTGCTGACATGAGCATGACGGCATAGAGTGCATCGGACATACTGATCTCTTCACCGACATCAAGTGCAATATGGGAGCTGTTGCGGTCGATGCCCCAGACGGCAGCGTCGCTCATCGTGATCGTTGAGTTTAAATCTCCGTTTTTGATGGCGAGATATGCAGTCAGGATCTTTGTGATACTTGCCGGATACTGCCGGGTATGGGAATTCTTTTCGTATATGATCTGCCCGGATTGTGCGTCCATGATGATGGCAGACGTGGATGTGATCTGTGGAAATCCCGTCGTTGCTTTTGCATCGGATGCAGTTGCGGTGCTTGTCTGTGCAGCTTCGCACGGAATACAGATGCTGAGGAACAGCACACACACCATTATATAGGAAATGATTTTTTTCACTGTTTTAATCATGCTATAAAATCCTTTTCTGTGAAAGATTGACATTATCTTCTTAATTATCATATAAAACAGGGAAAAAAACAAGAGATAAAATGCAACATTCTTGTGAAAATTTAAAATAAATGCTAATATAGAAACATTATAGATGTACGAGGTAAAAAAGATGAGATTACGAAATGTAAAAGGCTCCAGAGAAATGATTGCCACGAATGATTTTGTTGTGCATGAAGAGGAAAGCATGAAGGGAAAATGGCATGCATTTTTTGGCAATGACAATCCAATCCATATTGAGGTTGGAATGGGAAAAGGTCGTTTTATCATAGATATGGCGAAATTGCATCCAGAGATCAATTATATCGGTATTGAAAAATATTCGAGCGTGCTTGTACGTGCAATCGAAAAGCAGACAATCGAGCAGCTCCCGAATCTGGTGTTTATCCGAATGGATGCGGAGGCACTCGAAAATGTATTTGAAAAGGATGAGGTTTCTTATATTTATCTGAACTTCTCCGATCCATGGCCGAAGGATCGCCATGCAAGACGGCGTCTGACATCGGTGCAGTTTCTGAACCGGTATGTGAAGTTCCTTGCTGCGGATGGAGGACTCACATTCAAGACAGATAACCGGCCGTTGTTTGATTTCTCCCTTGAGCAGGTACAGGAAGCCGGCTGGGAGATGGTGAACTATACGTTTGATCTGCATCACAGCGAGTATGCAGAGGGTAATGTCATGACGGAATATGAAGAGAAATTCTCTGCGATGGGAAATCCAATCTGCCGTATGGTCATCAAGCCACCAAAAAAGAAATAACAAAAATGTGTAAAAAAAGAGATTCCGGTGCATACTATGGTAGTAAGATACATGCCGGAGTCTCTTATGGGAAGAAAAAAATGTGGTTTCAAACTAACAAATGCAGTGTACTCGAATCCCTGTCTGAATCGAAAACTGATGAATCTTGGATGCAATATTCATACGGTATGTTGTATTCTGAACCGGCTGGAGACGATCAGTGCATGTAAAAAGTTAAGGAAATAAAGGATTTGCGGGTTTTTAGAAAAAATTTTGAAAAAAATGTGAAAAAAGCTTGCATTTTGTAAATGAATGTTGTATACTCCATATTGTTCTGATGAAGAACACATGGTAAGTGAAAATTCACTACGGGCCGCTAGCTCATTTGGTAGA
>DJEI01000049.1 GCA_002431865.1 Lachnospiraceae bacterium UBA5902 | reverse complement strand
ATCGAAGAGTGGCGGTATGAGCAGTCGATGCAGCGGACGCAGGAACGCCGCCCGGATCTGTACGAAGCCTATGTGGAGGCACACCGGGAAGAGTTGGAAAAACGCAGACGCAAAAAGGAAGAAAAAGAGCGAAAACGGCTCCGTCGGGAGCAACGCACAAAAATGCAGACAAATGAATAAGTACTGCTTGTCTTGCAGAGAAATATAGTATATAATTTTTGTTATATAGAAAGAAAAACGGGAGAGAAAAGACATGAAAAAAAGAGTATATATTGCAGTTGTTACACTGGCACTTGCCAGTCTGTTTGCAGGATGTGGAAAGAAATCTGCGGATGCAGCCGTTTCGGTAAAAGATGATGTTGTGGAATTCGTAAATGAAGAGCTTCCGGCAGCAAAGGCAGATCATGACAATGCGATTGACATTTACAATGCGTATTTTACAGGTGGCAGTGATCAGGGTCTTGATGCATTTAAGACATCTTTACAGGATACCGCTATTCCGGCAATGGAGAATTGTATCACAACGATTTCCAATATCGAAGTTGCTACAGATGAAGTAAAGGCGTTAAAGGATTCTTATTTGCAGAGTGTACAGAAAGAATGTGAAGCTATGAAGATGGTTGTCTCAGCGATTGATGGAGAAAATGCAGACTATCTGACACAGGCAGACAGCTTGATTGCAGAGGCAGCTACACTTCGGAGTGACTACCAGACAAAACTTCAGGCAATTGCGAATGAGCAGGGAATTGTAGTAAATCAGTAATGGTAAGAAAGCTGTCGGCGAAACATCCGGCAGCTTTCCTGCGTTATACGAGGAATTTGCGTATGGAACAGATAGAACGTGAAAAGAAAGAACAGGCATATATCACACAGCTAAAGAAGAGTATGAACCCGGAGGATGTCACCGGACTGTATCACCTTTATCAGAAGCTGACAGAGAAAAGCTATTTCCGGACAGATGTGGGATTGGGGTTTCTGGCGGAGCTCCGGGATTATCTGGTGAAAAATGGCTACCAGATTGATGCTTATACAATGCCGCAGTCGCAGGTAAATAAAAAGGTATCAGAGACGCACACAGATGCGCATTTGCGCAGAAAATATGAACGGCTGTGTGAGAAACAGGAACAGATGGAAAAGGAAGTGGAACGTCTGAACCTGCTTCGTATCCGGCTGACAATCGCAGTTGTCGCACTTGCGGTGGCTGTGGTGGGTATGATATTTATTGCGGTGACAAATAAAAATGTTGGATACTTCCATGCTGAACAGAAGGTACAGGATAAATATGCGTACTGGGAGGAACAGTTGGATGCACGCGAGAAGAAATTGCAGGAGTGGGAAGAAGAACTGAGCGAACAGGCAGAAAAAATCAATGACGAAAAGACACAAAATTGACAAAAATACATGTTATAATCGGGTACAATAAATGATAGAAAATGGTAGTTAGGAGGAACTGGGATGAATGATTTAAAAGTACTGGTCGTGGATGATGAGAGTCGTATGCGGAAACTGGTTCGTGATTTCCTTGTGAAAGACGGATATTCGGTTGTGGAGGCTGCGGACGGTGAAGAAGCAGTCGATGTATTTATGTCAGACAAGGATATCTCATTGATTATTCTGGATGTTATGATGCCGAAGTTGGATGGATATGGTGTTGCGGAGGAAGTACGGAAAATGTCCGATGTGCCGATTATCATGCTGACGGCAAAAAGTGATGAGAAAGATGAGCTGCGTGGGTTTGATCTTGGAATAGATGAATATATCACGAAGCCATTTTCTCCAAGGATTCTGGTAGCAAGAGTGGAAGCGGTACTTCGTAGAACGCAGGCAGATGCGGAATCAAATGTGATCAGCGTAGATGGAATCGAGATGGATATTGCAGCCCATCAGGTAAAGGTGGACGGAGAACCAATCGAGCTTTCCTATAAGGAATTTGAACTGTTGAATTATTTCTTACAGAATCGTGGCGTGGCTTTGTCCAGAGAGAAAATCCTGAACAATGTCTGGAACTATGATTATTTTGGAGATGCCAGGACAATCGATACCCATGTAAAGAAGCTTCGCAGTAAGCTTGGAAGCAAGGGTGACTATATTAAGACGATTTGGGGTATGGGCTATAAGTTCGAGGGCTAAGACCCGGAATTCGATTCGGGTCAAGATATCCATGATGGTTGTTTTTTTCTCGGTATTTATAATTGCGGCATCCTGGCTGCTTTGCAGTTATGTACTTGGCGGTGTGTTCCGTTATAGTATAAAAAACAACCTGATCGCAACCTATAATTCCTGCAATGAGCTGTTTCAGGATGAGAGCGGAGATGCGTTTGAAAGCGGCGATCTGTTTGGACAGATCAAGAATCCACAGGATGCAGTTGTGATGATCGTGGATTCAGATAATGGGAAATTATATACGTCCATCAATGATGAAGGTCAGATGATGGAGGGCATGCGCAGCCTCATGAACAGTATCCGGAGTGAGGATAGCGAAAGTCAGTTTGGCACGGGTGAATACATCATTCGAAGGAACCATGATACAGTAACAAATGCAGATTATTATGATCTGATCGGAAGACTGAACAACGGATATGAAGTGCTGCTTCGTACACCAATTGCGCGTGTGGAATCCGTTATGCAGGTTATGACACATCTGTTTATCTATATCTGTATCGGTCTTATGGTATTCGGAACGGTATTTATGCTGCTGTTCAGTAATATTTTTGCGGCACCGATCAAGCGGATGTCCAAGGCTGCAAAACGGATGAGTGAGCTTGATTTCGATGTAAAAATTCCGGTTACAAGCAACGATGAGATCGGAGAGCTTGGCAACAGTATGAATGAGATGTCTGAGAAGCTGGAACAGACGATTTCAGAGTTGAAGGCAGCTAATATCGAGCTGCAGCGGGATATTGCAGAACGTCGTAAGGTTGATGATATGCGAAAAGAATTTTTGTCCCATGTATCGCATGAGTTAAAGACACCGATCGCTTTGATCCAGGGCTATGCAGAGGGCCTGAAGGATGATATGTGTGACGACAAGGAAAGCCGTGATTTCTATACGGATGTTATCATTGATGAGTCACATAAGATGAATACGATGGTTAAACGTCTGCTTACGTTAAATGAGATTGAGTTTGGTGATACGAAGCTCAATATCGAGAGGTTTGAGCTGGTTGGCTTTGTCAATTCGATTCTGGCTTCAACCAAGATTTTAGCAGAAGAAAAAGGTGCGGAGATTATCTTTGAGGAAAAACCGCCAGTGTATGTGTGGGCGGATGAGTATATGATCGAGGAGGTCTTTACAAATTATCTGACAAACGCAATCCATTATGTGAGAAAAGATGGAGTGATCCGTATTTCGTTTAAACCAATGGGCAGCGATATCCGTGTCTGTGTGTACAATCAGGGCGATTGGATTGCGGAGGAAGATATTGGCCGTGTGTTTGAGAAATTCTATAAGGCGGATAAGGCGCGGACAAGAGAGTACGGCGGCAATGGAATCGGTCTATCCATCGTTGCAGCGACGATGGAAGCGCATGGAAAGAAATATGGCGTAGAAAATGTAGCGGACGGAGTGCTTTTTTACTTTGATTTGGATGCTAATGTGCTTGCCGATAAGTGAAATAAGTGGTAAAATTATCTTATCCTTGTGGGTAAAGAAATAGGCAATGCATATGACATGAGATGATAGAGTATGAGAAAAAAGCAGGAAGCAAAACACACAAATAAAAAAATATGGAAACGGCGGCTGCTGGCAGGGTTGATCGCATGCAGCGTATTTGTGACAACCGGCTGCGGACAGGTGATTGATTTGACCGATGAGGAGAATCATCTGATTGCAGAATATGCGGCAGAGCTGTTGTTAAAATACGACCGCAATTATAATACCCGTTACAATCCAGATGAATTGGAGGATACGACGGAGACTATGACCGAGACCGATGCGACGACAGAGGCAACTACAGAGATGGCAGCGATAACGGAGGCTGCAACGACAGAGCATGATGTCCCTGTGGATGTAGAGACGACACAGGCACAGCCGGAAACAGATGAGGCAGTTAAGGAAGACATCGGCGCAACTGTGGATTCGGATTTTGATATCGCCGCATTTATCGGAGAGAGCCGTATCTCTGTCAGGTATGCATATTACATGGTGGTGGACAGTTATCCATCGTATGATCAGGATGGTATGTATATTGAGGTGCAGGCACCGGAAGGGTATAAGCTGTTGGTGTTGAAGTTCGAGGTGGAAAACAAGACGAACGAAGATCAGGCAGTTGATCTGTATAATAAGGATGTCAATTATAATATTTTCGTGGATAACAGCCGGACAACCAAGCAGATGCTGACGATCTTAGCGGATGATCTGTATACCTATGACAAGACGATTCAGGCGAGCAGCCGGGAGGAAGCTGTGCTTTTGTATACGGTTTCTGATTCTGTGGCAAACAAATGGACGGACTTGAAATTACAGGTAAAATATGGCGGAACAAGTGCTGTGTTACAGCTTGAATAGTAAGAGCAGTCTTACATAGAGGAGGGTACATATGGATTCAAACATTTTATTGGAGAGCGGTACAAACGAACTTGAGGTTCTTGAGTTCATCATAAATGGAAATCATTATGGAATCAATGTAGAGAAGGTGCGGGAGATTCTTCCATATCAGAAGATTACACCGGTTCCAAATTCACACCCATGTATTGAAGGAATCTTCATGCCACGTGGGGATATCATTACAGTCATTGATCTGTTCCAGACACTGGGATTTCCCAATCCGGACAAGCAGAATAACTTTTTGATCGTTACGAATTTTAATAACTTGAATATCGCATTTGATGTACAGTCCGTACTGGGTATCAACCGTGTATCATGGAAGGACGTTGTGAAGCCGGATGCAACCGTCAGTGGTCCGGGAACCGGAATCGCGACAGGTATTATCAAGAATGAGGACAATTTGCTGATTATCCTTGATTTTGAACGTATCGTGGAAGGTATCTGCCCGGAGACAAGTCTGAAGATTTCTCAGGTGACAGAGTTGGAAGATCGTGAGCGTAACAGCATTCCAATCCTGATTGCAGAGGATTCCATGATGCTCTGTAAGCTGATCGAGGATGCACTGCACAGAGCCGGTTATACAAAGCTTACAATCAAGAACAACGGACAGGAAGCATGGGATTATCTGTGTGAGCTAAAGAAAAACAATGGTGTGGAATATGGTGCGAAGTGCCTGATTACAGATATTGAGATGCCACAGATGGATGGACATCATCTGATCAAGAAGATTCGTGAGACAGAGGGCTTGAGGCAGATTCCGATTGTGATATTTTCATCTTTGATCAATGAGGATATGAAGCGGAAGGGTGATCTGCTTGGCGCAGATGCACAGATCAGCAAGCCGGAAATCGGACAGTTGGTTGGAATTCTGGATAATCTGGTAGCAAGTCAGATATACGGAACAAATAATTAATATTATGCCGGCAGGTTTCCTGTCGGCATCTGAAATTTATAGCATATGAGGTGAGAGAAATGGACTTGAAGAGTACCGGAAAGACAAAAGAAGAAATCAAAGAGATGTATAATAAGTATTTCTATGAGACATTTAAGCGCTTTGATTTCATTGCAGAAAAGGGTGAGGATGATTATGTGATCGATGAGACAGGCAAACGGTATCTTGACTTTATGGCAGGTATCGCTGTAAACTCAGCCGGGCACTGTAATAAAAAGGTTGTGGAAGCAATCATAGAGCAGGCACAGCAGATGATGCACGCATCCAATTATTGCTATACGATTCCAATGGTCATGTTGGCACAGCGGATTTGTGACGCAATTGGCATGGAGAAGATTTACTTCCAGAATTCCGGCGCAGAGGCAAATGAGGTTATGATCAAGCTTGCCAGAAAATACGGAAAGGATAATTTTGGACCAAACCGTTATCATATTGTAACAGCCAAGAACAGCTTTCATGGACGGACACTTGCAACTCTGGCAGCAACCGGACAGCCGGGTACAGCGATTCAGAGAAACTATGATCCGATGATTCCGGGCTTTTCTTATGCAGAGTTCAATAATGTACAGGCATTTGCAGATGCGTGTACGGATGATACGATTGCAATTATGGTAGAACCGGTACAGGGAGAAGGCGGCGTTATTCCTGCAACGAAGGAGTTCTTACAGGGCTTGCGCAAATTATGCGATGAGCGTAATATGCTGTTGCTATTTGATGAGGTACAGACCGGCTGGGGAAGAACCGGAAGTCTGATGGCGTATATGGGATATGGTGTTAAGCCGGATTGTGTCAGCATGGCAAAAGCAATGGGCGGCGGTATGCCGATCGGAGCAATGTGTACGAGTGCAAAGCTTGCACTTACATTTGGTCCGGGTGCACACGGAAGCACCTATGCAGGAAACCCGGTAGCCTGTGCAGCAAGCTATGCGCAGATTGGAGAGATCATAGATCAGAAACTTCCGGAAAATGCAGACAAGATCGGTGCATATTTCTGTGAGGAACTTTTGAAACTTCCATGTGTGAAAGAGGTACGTGGACGTGGACTTATGATCGGTGTAGAGTTTAACAAGGATATAGCAACGGATGTGAAATATCAGGCAGCTGATGAAGGTCTGCTGATCACAGCGGTTCGACCAAATGTGATCCGTCTGGTTCCACCACTCGATATTACAGAGAAAGAATGCGATGATGCATTTGCAATTTTACATAAGGTTGTATCAAAGTTGGTATAATGAAGGTAAAGTGTTTTTGACAGGAGGCTATGACAATGAGACGTAAAAATGCATGGACAACGTACAATAAAAAGCAGTTAGACGAGATGGAGAAGCTTTGTAAGAACTATCTGAAGTTTCTGGATAAAGGAAAGACGGAACGTGAGTGTGTAAAGCAGATAGTAAAGCAGGCAGAAGAAAAAGGCTATGTGAATCTGTCAGATATCACAAAGGATAAGAAGGCACTCAAGGCAGGTGACAAGGTATATAGTGTCTGCATGGACAAGACAGTTGCCCTGTTCCAGATCGGAAAGAAGAAGCTTGAAAAGGGTATGAACATCTTAGGTGCACATATTGATTCGCCTCGTATGGACGTAAAGCAGAATCCGTTGTATGAGAGCGAAGAGTTTGCATATCTGGATACCCATTACTATGGTGGTATCAAGAAATATCAGTGGGTAACATTGCCGCTTGCATTGCATGGTGTGGTTGTAAAGAAAGATGGAACTGTGATCACTGTTAATGTCGGCGAGGATAAGAATGATCCCGTCTTCTGTGTGACCGATCTGCTGATTCATCTGGCTGGTGAGCAGATGGAGAAAAAGGCAAACAAGGTAATCGAGGGAGAAAACTTAGATGTCCTTGTAGGCAGTAAGCCTTTGGAAGGAAAGGAAAAGGATGCAGTTAAGGAAGGCATCCTTGAGATTCTGAAAGAGAAATATGATATGACAGAAGAGGACTTCATGTCCGCAGAGATTGAGGTTGTTCCAGCCGGACATGCGCGGGAGGCAGGACTGGATCACAGTATGGTTATGTCTTACGGACAGGATGACCGTGTCTGCGCATATACATCTCTGGCAGCGATGCTGGAAGTCGATGAGGTAGAAAAGACAACCTGTTGTCTGCTTACAGATAAAGAGGAGATTGGAAGTGTCGGTGCGACAGGCATGCAGTCCCGTTTCTTCGAGAATTCTGTGGCAGAACTGATGGATGCAATGGGAGAATTCAGTGAGTTATCGCTGCGCAGATGTCTGGCAAACTCCAGCATGCTTTCTTCCGATGTAAATGCAGCGTATGATCCTTTATTTGCAAATGCATTTGAGAAAAACAACGCATCTTATTTTGGACGTGGCGTTGTATTCAGCAAGTTTACCGGTTCCAGAGGAAAGTCCGGAAGCAACGATGCAAATGCAGAATACATTGCACGTATCCGTAAGATGATGGATAAAAATGAGGTCTGCTTCCAGACGGCTGAGCTTGGAAAGGTCGATGTCGGCGGTGGCGGAACAATTGCATATATTCTGTCGTTGTATGGTATGGAAGTGATCGATTGTGGAGTTGCTGTTTTAAACATGCATGCACCATGGGAGATTACATCCAAGGCAGATATCTATGAGGCATATAAATGCTATAAAGTATTCTTAAAAGAAGCATAAAAAATGAAAGATAAAGATTGATACCAATATGATAAAGAATAAGTGGAACAATCATAAATTGGCAGCAGAAAGCATGGCATTCCTTATGGTATGCCTTTTTCTGCTGTTTTCTTTCTGGAATCCGGTTATGTCCTATGCGAAGGATTCTTTTCTGGCTGGTTATATGCAGTCTGTATATAATCAGAAATCAGGCATCGGCAGCAATGAGGTAAACTGTCTGTATCAGTCATCGTCTGGATATATATGGGCAGGAACGGATGGTGGACTTTATCGTTCCAATGGTTCCGGATTTCAGAGTATTGACCTGTGGGATACGGATCGTACGGATCTGTATTCAATCAACTGTATCATGCAGGATCAGGATGGTCGGATGTGGATTGGCACGGATAACTATGGATTGTTTTATATCGAGGGTGGACAGACTCATCATCTGCAGGAAGAATATTACAATGGAAATAAAACGATTCTGGCAATCACGGAAGGACAGGATGGGACAATCTATGTGGCATGTACAAGTGGCTTGTTTGTGATTGCGCAGGCAGATCAGGATAAACGTTCCGATACGTCGGCGTATTGTCTCGCTGCGTATTCGGATGCGGTGCTTGCAAGTATGGAATTCCGTGGGCTGACTGCAAAAGACGATGAGATCTGGGGACTTGCTGCAGGTGGAAAAATCTATGTATTTAATCAGGAAAATGTGCTGCATGAGATTACAGAGCAGGAAGAGTCGGGAGAGGAATGGAACACGATTCAGACCTGTCAGGATTATGTCTATGTAGGAAGCAGTGGCAGGGAAGTCCGTGCGTACCGGACAGCAACAAGCAAACGGACGCTGGCAGCCGGTGTTGAGGGCATCAACAATTTCATGCAGGATGCAGAAGGCAGACTGTGGGTGTGTGCAGATAACGGTTATGGATATTTTGATAAGCAGGCAAATTTCGTTCGCATCAATGACAGCCAGATTGATACGTATATCTCAGATATGATTCAGGATTACGAGGGAAATTATTGGATTGCATCTTCTCGTCTTGGGCTGCTGCTTTTGACGAAGAGCAAATTTTCTGATTACAATATGGCAAGTGGCATGGCTGAAAGCATGGTAAATGCCGTATATGAATATCGTGGGAAGAAATACATTGCAACGGATGATGGACTTTATATCTACAATGCAAAGGAAGAACAGGAAGTCAATGATCTGACAGAACTCCTGAAGAATGTTAGTGTACGCCATATCACTGCGGACGATTCTGGTACATTGTGGATATCTACCAATCGAAAATATGGCGTTGTGAAATATCAGGCAGACGGAACGATCACAGTGTACGGAAGGTCGGATGGATTGCCGGGCATGGCAGTGAATTGTACGCTTCCATTGTCTGATGGCAGGCTTGCGGTTGCTACGACAGAAGGACTTGCGATTCTGGATGAGACCGGAAAAGTGGAACGGGTTTATCGTAGCGGAGAGGAACTTGCTGAGGTTAATATATTGTCGCTGTTTGAGACACAGGAGGGCGATATACTGGCAGGAACGGACGGTGAAGGAATCTATGAATTGGAAGCCGGAAAGGATATATTGCTGCATTACAGCACGGAGGATGGTCTGAATTCGGATGTTGTATCCTGTTTTGCACAGGGCAATCAGGGTGTCTGGATTGGGACAGACAGTGGTTTGTGCTTCTACAACGAAGCGTTTCGCATGATCAGTAATGTAGAATATTCAAACAGTGTGTATGATATCGAGATCGCACGTGGGTCTGTCTGGCTGATTGGTTCGATGGGCGTGCTTCGCTCTTCGGAGGATGAGCTGCTTGGAAGTAACGGAATATCCGGGCGGTATTTTGCAACGGGAGATGGTCTGACAAAGACGATCAATACGACCGGAAATGCTTGTATTGATACGACCGGAAAGCTGTATATCTGTTGTAATGAAGGTATTTCGGTCTTAGATACAGAACACATCTGGTACAACGAAGTGCAGCCGATTATCAAGGTGACACGGATTGATATTGACGGAACTTCTTATGAGTTTGATGATTTGAACGATGGTCTTGTGATCAAAAGTGATGCATCGAAGGTGACGATTGATTTTGCAGTCTTTTCCTATACAAACCGGTCAAACATCAAGGTGGAATACCGGTTGGAAGGGTTTGAGTCCAATGCGACCGAACTGCATGGTGACGATGTGCTGCAGGCGGTTTACACGAATCTGGACGGTGGTGTTTACACATTTACTGTAAACGCGTATAATGGCGACGGAACTGCGTGTGCAGAGCCGCTTTCGTTTGTGATTGAAAAGGAGGAGAGTGTCTTTGAAAGTCCGATGGCACGCATTATCTTGGTTTTTAGTCTGGTAATCGTTTTCCTGCTTCTGGTGCTCACGGTGATCCGTGTCAGGCGGATGCTGAAATCCAAGACCTCTGCGTTGGAGCAGTTGTCGAGAGAACATGAAGAAGCGGTTAAGACAAGTACCGCGAAGAATGATTACTTAGCAAACATGAGTAATGAGATCAAGACACCAATTCATGCGATGATGGTGAAGGCAGACGAACTTCTGCATATGGTAGATAAGGATTCTCCGTATCGAAAGGATATCTGTGGTATCTATGATATCGGTAATGATATTCTGGCGAGTGTTGATGATATTATATTGCTTGCCAAGCTTGAATCTGGACGTTTTGAGTTGGAGGAGAGTAATTACGCAATCTCTGATCTGGTAGCGGATATGTCAGAGCTTGCATTGCAGGAGCTGGCAGATAAGGATAAGTCTGTAAAGTTCTTTGTAGAGCTTGGTGAAAATGTAACAGATAATCTGATTGGCGATGTTGATAAGATCCGAAATATTCTGGTGCGTCTGCTGGACAATGCAATCCGCTATACAAAGCAGGGAAGTATTACCCTGTCTGTGGATAGTTATGAATATACCGATCATGCACATCAGGATATGTTAAATATTGTATTTACGATTGCAGATACTGGCATTGGAATTCAGGAAGAGCGGCTGGATAATATATTTGATCTGTACGAGAGTGGAGACAGCTTGAAAAACAGTACCCATCCGGGACATGGCGTTGGACTTGCAATTGCGAAGGGATATGCGGATATTCTGGATGCGGAGTTATCTGTGGAAAGTGTGTATGGCGCTGGTTCGACCTTTGTTTTGTCATTGAACCAGAAGCCGGCTGTAAAGCTGAGCAGTGGACAGGTCGTATCAAAAATCGAGGATACTGTATCCAAAGAGGATGCGGAGAAGCTATGGCTGCCTGAGGTATCCGCGCTGCTGGTGGATGATGATGAGGTCAGCATTGAAGTCAGCCGCAAGGTGCTTACATCCTTTGATATGAAGCTGGATGTTGCAACATCGGGACTCAGCGCAATTGATATGGTATTGAATCATGAGTATGATGTTGTCTTTATGGATCTGTCCATGCCGATCATGAGTGGTATTGATGCAATGAAGGAAATTCGGGAACTGGATGACATCAAGTATGCGATGTTACCGATTATTGCACTTGATCCAGATGCTATTGAGGGAAACCGTGGCAGTCATATATCGGCTGGATTTACAGACAGTATGGTAAAACCAATCGAACCACGACGGGTGGCAGCGATATTAAAGGATTGTCTGCCAGAGGATAAGTTACAGGAGCGTTCGGATGACATCCGCCTTTTGATTGAGGGTTCACGGTTCCGGGAAGGACTGATTCGTCTGCAGGAATCGCTGGATGTGGAAGAGGCAATTCAGCGTATTGGTGGAAGCATTGAAGTGTATAATAAGCTGATACAGGCATTTTATTCACAGAACAAAGATGTAGCGAACACCCTGGCAGAGAAGTCAACGCGGGATATCCGGGCATTTAAGACGAAGATTCATTCGATTCGTACGTTATCGAATAGCATTGGCGCATATGAGCTTGCAAGATATGCTGCAAGGATGGAGACGTCAATCAATGTCGGAAAGCGTGATCAGCTGCGGCAGAATCTGCGGGGATTCATTGACGAGCTTGTATATCTGCTTTTGATCCTGGAGGATTATGAGCGGTTTGTTGATGAGGTGTCTGGCATGACGGATGAAGAGTATGCGGCAAAGATGGCACAGCAAAGCGAAAAGGATGCTATCGCGGAAAATGAAGATGCTGAGCAGGCTGAATCCGACAAGGCTATGCAGATACCAGAGGATCTGACACTAATTTCAATCGCGGTGCTCGATAAAATAGCGGAATTTGCCAAGGCAGGGGATTTTGAACAGGTAAGAACGCACCTGGATCGCCTGAAAAGCTATGGCTATGATGGAGATAATCTGGAATTTTTACAGGCACTTTCTGAGGCGGCAGCATCAGAAAATGCTGATATGGTCACAGAGCTCGTGAACACATACCGGGATTTGAAACTGTAGATAAAAAGGGGATGAAAAAATGGAGCATGAACAATTTGATGAGGCTTTGATGCAGTGTATCCATACGCTTCGCACTGGCAGCGATATGGATCATGCGATTCAGAACCTGCTGGAAATCATTGCAGAATTTCACGATGCAGATCGTGCATACATTTTCGAGTTTGCGGAAGATGAAATTCATATGGATAACACCTATGAATATTGTAAGGCTGGAATTACACCGGAGAAAGATATGCTACAGGGAATTGAGATATCCATGATTGACCGATGGATTGCCCTATTCAAGGAGCAGGGAGAGGTGTATTTGAATTCCAGAGATGGAGAACTGGATGAAAGCTCCGAGGAGTACTGGCTGCTTAAGATACAGGGGGTGGAGAGTCTGATGGTGGCACCTCTTTATTCAGAGACAAAACTGATTGGTTTTATCGGCGTTGACAATCCGAAGGATAACACATATACGTTGTTGTTGCTCCGGTCCGTTGCTTCGTTGATTGTCAATGATATCCAGAAGCGAATCACTTTGGAACAGCGCGTGATTAGTGCTCTGGCACATATATATATTTCTATGCATCTTTTGAATATTCCGGCAGATACGCAGAAGGAGTTTAACAGCAACAATGATGTGCGTCGGTATATAAATCGGACGGAGCATGCAACAGAGCAGATGCGTTCCGTGATGGAGCATTTGACAGATCCACAGTATTGGGATGGAACACTTGCATTTTCAGAGCTTACGACGTTAAATGAACGGATGAAGCAATGTGATTATATCAGTCATGAGTTTTATAGCTCGACGGATCGCTGGTGCCGTGCCAACTTAATCGTTGTTGATCGTTTGGAAAATGGTGATCTGAATAATGTGATTTTTGGTGTGCAGTATATTGACGAAGAAAAAAAGAGGGAACTCGAATATCAGGCAGCACTCGAGCAGGCACTCGAAAACCAGAATGAAATTTATGGGGAACTGCTTCAGATGCAAAGTGGTGGGGTGATTGCAGTCGAGATTAAGACAAATCGGATTCTTGTGATCAACCGTGCACTAATGGAGATGCTTGGAATTGATGAGACAAAGAGAAACCAGCTTACACATGAGGATTTTCTATCTCATTTTGTGGATAAAAAAGCACTGGAAAAGTATCTGGCAGTACGTGATACTCTTGTGGAGCCGTATGTGCGGGAATATGAGGTCATGCGGGGCGATGAGCGTGTGTTTGTGCTTTGTCATACGAAGCTGATTACACTTGCAAATGGAGATCGTGTCAGTCTGACAAGCGCCATGAATATTACAGAAAATAAAAAGTTTGAACAACGTCTGCTTGTGCAGTCCCAAATGGATTCTTTGACGAAGATCTGCAACCGCGGATATGGAGAATCACAGATCGAGAAGTTGTTAAAGGCAAAGAAAAATGGTATGTTCTTATTGCTTGATGTCGATAAGTTTAAACATATCAATGATACATATGGGCATAGTATTGGTGATGAGGTTTTGATACAAGTAGCGGATGCTTTGAAGCGGACTTTTGAGGAAGCGGGTGTCTGTATGCGGCTTGGCGGAGATGAGTTTGCTGTGTATGCACCAGAAGTAACGGAGCGGATACAGGCGGAAACAATGATACAGGCATTTTTTAAACGGATTCGTGAAATTGCAATCCCGAAGATGAAAGGGGATGCAGTCTCTGTCAGCATGGGTGCCGTGCTTTGTGCACCGGATCGGGAGCATGCGTTTGAAAAGATATATCAGTGTGCAGATGCTGCCATGTATACCTGCAAAAAGGTAACAGGAAACAGTTATAATTTTTATACAGGGAGGAACCCCACATGAATATAGAATTAGCCGGAAAAAAGAAGGTGGTCGCTGATGGCATTACGGTGGCGGAGCTGATTGCACAGGAGCAGCTGGAGACACCAGAGCATGTGAAGGTGGCAGTAAATGATGATTTTGTGGAACGTGAGCAATTCGCAGATACCAGATTGCAAGAGGGCGATGTGGTAGAATTTTTGACATTTATGGGTGGCGGGTGCAGATAGCTGCATAAAGCCCGGTCATCAATGCAGTAACAGCTTCGGCTCGGAGCAAGTTACATGGATTTTAGCTCGGAGGATAAGGACATGTACGATATTTCACCAGAGGAATTAAAGGATTATAAGGCATATACGATCGTGGATATCCGGGACAGTATGTCGTATGCATATGGACATCTGCCAGAAGCCATTTCCGTGCCACAGGCAGAGCTTTCTGCGTATATCGATGAGTGGAAGAATGCGGGCAAGATATTGATTTACTGCAAGCGAGGAGAAGCAAGTGCGGATGCGGTGCTGATGCTGCGGGAGCAGGGCGTGGAGACCTATAACTTACAAGGCGGTTATATGGCGTGGCTGATGCTTGCCATGCAGGAGCCGGCAGAACAGCCAGATACTGATTTCGCAAAGGATGTGGAGGAAAGCATACGGAAGCGGTTCCGCAAAAAAATCTGGTGCAAGTTCACGAAGGCAATCAACGAATATGAACTTGTAAAGCCCGGTGATAACATTGCAGTCTGTATCTCCGGAGGCAAAGACTCGATGCTGATGGCGAAGCTTTTCCAGGAGTTAAAGCGGCATAATAAGTTTCCATTTGAGGTGCAGTTTCTCGTGATGGATCCGGGCTACAGTCCGGAGAACCGGCAGGTCATTGAGACGAATGCGAAGAATCTGAATATTCCAATCACGATATTTGAGTCGGACATATTCGAGTCGGTATTCCATGTGGAGAAATCACCGTGTTATCTGTGCGCGCGTATGCGGCGCGGACATCTGTACAGTCAGGCAAAGGCACTTGGCTGTAATAAGATTGCACTTGGACATCACTACGATGATGTGATCGAGACAATCCTGATGGGAATGTTGTATGGTGCACAGATACAGACGATGATGCCGAAGCTTCGCAGTACGAACTTTGAGGGCATGGAACTGATCCGTCCGTTGTATCTTGTGCGTGAGGATGATATCAAGGCGTGGCGGGATGCGAATCATCTGCATTTTATTCAGTGTGCCTGCAAATTCACGGATACTTGTTCGTCGTGTGATAAGGATGGACAGAGCAATTCCAAACGTCTGGAAGTGAAGAAACTGATCCATGAGCTTGCGAAGACGAATCCGTTTGTGGAAGGAAACATCTTCAAGAGTGTGGAGAATGTTAATTTAAGTACAGTAATCGCGTATAAGCAGAATGGCGTGAAACATCATTTCTTAGATGATTATGATAAGAAATGAAATCCGCAGATGAAGTGATGGAAAATACGTAATAGACAGTTGCAAAATAACAGGAATATATTCTGCAATTGATAGAAATACAAGAGAAAAAGGAGACGAGAAAAATGGCAACAATGATGGAACTGGCAGAGGAAATCATAAAGGGAAGGAGAATCACAAAGGATGATGATCTGTCTATATTCCTGACATGTGATCTGGATGAGCTGCGTGCAGGCGCAGATAAGATCCGGGAATATTTTATTGGTGAGGATGTAGACCTGTGTTCAATCATCAACGGTCGAAGCGGCAGATGTCCGGAGGATTGTAAGTTCTGTGCGCAGTCCGCACACAACCATACAAACTGTGAAGTGTATGATTTCTTGGACGAGGAGAAGATTATGGAGGCATGTCGTTTCAACGAGGCGCATGAAGTACATCGGTTCTCGATCGTGACAAGTGGCCGTGCACTGACCGGAGAAGAATTCGAGAAAGCCATTCACGCATTTGAGCGGATGCATAAGGAATGTAAGATCGACCTCTGTGCATCTATGGGATTCCTGACACCAGAGCAGCTGCACCGTCTACATGAGGCAGGCGTGACAAGCTACCATCATAATATCGAGACTTCAAGAAGAAACTTCCCGAATATCTGTACCACACATACTTACGATCAGAAGATCGAGACACTCAAGGCAGTTAAGGCAGAGGGCATGTGTCCTTGCTCCGGTGGTATCATCGGTATGGGTGAGACATGGGAGGATCGTCTGAGCATGGCAGTTGATCTGGCAGAAGCAGGTGTGGAGTCTATTCCAATCAATGCATTGATGCCAATCAAGGGAACACCGCTTGAAGATCGTGAGTCTCTGACCGAGGATGATATCCTGCGTACGATTGCATTCTTCCGTTACATCAACCCGGAGGCAAATATCCGTCTGGCAGCCGGACGTGCACTTCTGACAAACGATGGCGAGATTGCATTCCAGTCTGGTGCATCTGCAACGATCACGGGCGATATGCTGACAACCGTTGCCTGCGCGACAATTGCAAGTGACAAGGAAATGCTGGCAAAGCTTGGCAGAAATGCAACACCAGCTTACGTAAATGAGAAGTAATTGAAAAATCGTATCAAATAAACCTATTGACAAATACCCCCTACCGGTATAGGCTATATACCTGTAGGGGGTATTTGATTTATGGAAGAAAATAAAGAAGAAAAGAATTGTCCTTGTTGTTCTGGGAAACATAAAGAACGACAGGAAAAAGAAAAAAAGGATTTGATGAACCGGCTGAAGCGGATCGAGGGACAGGTGCGAGGCATCGAGAATATGCTGGAAAAGGATGCATACTGTACGGATGTATTGATCCAGGTTTCCGCGGTCACATCGGCACTCAACAGCTTCAATAAGGTACTGCTTGCCAACCACGTAAAAACCTGTGTGGCAGACAACATCCGCCAAGGAAACGACGAAGTGATCGACGAGTTAGTAACGCTTTTACAAAAGCTGATGAAGTAAAGATGTAAATATAAGCAATCAGAAATAATTGTGTAATTGCTAAGTGCATGTATATCATATATTTTCATATTGATTCATGAAAATATACGATATGTTTGAAGCTTAGAAGTTCTTAATGTTCTGTATGTGATATAGCCATGTTTGAACACGATGTTCAAACAA